>JAPLFP010000167.1 GCA_026390585.1 Ignavibacteriales bacterium
GTCGTTCCATTATTCCATTTCATCGTGCGGGAATACGACAGGGGTGATGTATCGAGCACCCAATGTAAGGCGTTTTTGGAGTGCGCATACATGCCGGAGTGGAATTGACCGGTAATTGTCCCTCGCTGATCCTTCGCAATCATGTGAAATCCTGATTCATCTCTCCAGAAGAAGGGGTCTTCGATCTCACCGATCTTGTTTTCCCCGAAAAGCGGCTCCTTCACGATAACCGAATAGGGACCTTCGACGCGTTTTGCTGACGCCATCCCTATCATCATCGAGCTGTGGAACGGATAGTCTTTCTTGTACCTCCTCGACTTGAACATGAGGAGGACGCTTCCATCTTCATTTACCAACGGCGACGGATTGGAGGTCAAAAAGCTGTAGAACGTTCCGGGTTTGGTGTCGAGAATAGGACGGTCATTCCGGTTCCAGGGACCATTCAGGCTTTTTGACCACGCGAGTCCGATGCGTTTGTTGGCACGGCCGACAGTGCAATACGGCGACTCCAGAGTGAGTGTATCAGGGTTGGTGATTTCGGCAAACGGATTGGTGGAGCCCATGTAGAAGATGTAGTACGTGTCTTTATGCTTCACAATTCGTGGATTGTGTGTGGACCTCCCGTCCCAGTATTCCGCACCGCGAGCCGGCAGTGCGACATCTTTGAACTGATAGGGTCCTTCCGGTGTGGCTGCCACGGCGTGAACCACCTCCGAGGCAACCATCCATCCCGGATGGAAAGGAAGCTTCTTCGGCCATCTCGATGCAAATATATGAAACTGACCATCATCACCCTTAATGACCGATCCGCACCACACCCAGTATCCTTCCATTTGGAATCCGCCGCCAACCGGCGCTTCCTGGATGAACGGATATATCTGGTTCTTCCAACGCGGGTCATATTCGGTTTTTGTCTGACCGACGAGCCGTGATGTCATGACTGTGCAAACGATATAGATCAACATTGCCGTAACGGCCAGTCGTTGAAGAGTATGAGCATTAGCTCTAGTTACCATCGACATATTCCTGGAGTTCCTTGTTTTGGATAAGCGGTCCCGTGGCAAAGAGAACGATGAGAAGCCCCAACAATGCTATGGCTCCATACCCCACAAAGACCACATTGTAGGCAAATGAATAGTTTCCCTGTGCTGAAAGAGTGCGAACTGTGACGCCGGAGATCGACTGAAATATCGCTCCCCCGAGTCCCGAGCCGACGCTTGCGAGACCCCACACCGACGCAGTGGCGCTTTTGGGCACAACATCAGCAGGAAATGCCATCGTGTTGGCGGTGTACGACGCATAGCCAAATCCCGCGATGGCCAGAACAATAAGGGCTGACATCGGCGACGTGATGAAGAGCGGACCTGTAATCAGAGAAAGAGCCATGATCGAGCCAAACAACCCCACGGCGAATTTTCTCGCTTTGGGAATGGGCATGCCACGCTTGATGATGTATTGCGTAAAGAGTCCCCCGAGGATATTCCCCAGATCGGCAACAATAAACGGCAGCATTGCATACCAGCCGATCTTATCAAGATTCCATCCGTACACGTCAGCCAGATACCTGCCGATCCAAAATGTGATGAAGTACCACACCGGATCGATGAACACCTTTGAAAGCGTGAACCACGAAACAAACCGAGTCTTGATGAGTCGCAGCGGCGGAATTGTCCTCGCCTTCGTTTCCTTCGCAATCTGCTCCGGGGTATAGTACGTGAACCAGAACATCGCCAGCCAGAGATAGCCTGCAGCTCCGATCACAATGAAGGTTGTCTGCCATCCATATGTAGTGCCGAGATATGCGATGAGCGGAGGAGCCACCACAGCGCCCACAGCGGCTCCACTGTTGAAGATGCCCGAAGCAGTTGAACGTTCGTGGGGCGGAAACCATTCAGAGGTAAGTTTGATCGCGGCCGGCCAGTTGCCGGCTTCACCGATCCCCAGGAGGAATCGAAAGATTCCAAAATGGAGGGGCAAGGTGGCCACTGCATGCAGCAGTGCCGCCGTTGTCCAGAACGCCATGCACAAGGCATAGCCGATACGGGTCCCCAGCTTGTCGATAACAAAACCAGACACGGCATTCGAGACCATGTACGCGATAAAAAATGCCGAAGCGATATATCCGAACGCATCATCCGGTATCAAATCGTGGAGCGGACCTTTGGCGGTCAGATAGTTGAACGAGAGCCTGTGAACATAGTTCAGGATGGTTGCAATCAAGGCGAATGAGATCATCACCCAGCGCATGCGGCTCAGGGAGTCTCCCCGCCTTGACGGCAAACTGTTGTTCTTCGGCTGTTCCATCAGTTTATTCTGGTTCGATGCACACTGAGTGAGACTTTTTATTGCAGCTGCAACTATGAAACCTTGCCACCAGATCGTCGTGCCATCCGAATCATTAATTGGATGGCTGCTCACTCCTTCCGTCAAAGTCGTTTCTGTCGTATTCGGGTTCCAGTGGAAACGCAATCGGTTTGTGATCGCGCTTCGATCGATACAGAGCGGTGAAGAGTTCTACAGTCACGCGTCCTTCTTCGCCGGAGATCATTGGCTTTCGGTTGTTGATGATGGCGTCAGCGAAATCTTCATTTTGGAGTTTCATGAAATATTCCATCGGGTTGACGGAATAGAAGAAATCAGAGTCCTGTTTTACCCAGTCTTTCAGCATGTTTTCTTCACCGGGGACCGTCCAGAGATCGTTCACCGGAGGCTCGGCAATCGAAGACATCCCTGCGATGAACATTGCTCCGCCGTCGGTCTGAACACCCACCGACGCCCCGCTGTCCCCATGAATATGGACTTTCCCATAGATTCCCGGTTTTTGGGAATTACTGACAACGATATTGCCGATGCCACCGTTCCTGAATTTCACGATCGCCAGAGCAGTGTCTTCAACCTCGATATAAGGATGATTCAGATTCGCCCAGATCCCGTACAGCTCTTCGATCGGCCCCATGAGCCACTGGAAGATATCCAATTGATGCGGTGCTTGATTCACAAGGACACCGCCCCCTTCCAGAGCCCACGAACCCCGCCATTCGTCACTGTCATAGTAGTTTTTGTCGCGCCAGCCAAGCATGGTGATCGTACCCAGAGCAGGCTTCCCGATCTTCCCCTCATCAATCGCCTTCCTGATCCGTTGCACCGGCGGGTAGAATCTGCGTTGACTCACGACCCCAAGGATGACATGATTCTCCTTGCACACCCTGATCATCGAGTCACAATCCTGGAGCGAGGAGGCCAACGGTTTTTCTACCAGGCAATGAACCCCGGCTTTCGCTGCCCGACTCACCGCATCGGCGTGTGCAGGATGTGTTGTGCACACAAGAACCGACTCGATGCCAGCTTCCCGGATCATGTGTTCGATGTTGTCAAACGCACGGATGTTATATCTGGCTGCGAATCCCTCAGCCTTTTCACGTGAACGACTGCAAATAGCCGTCAGTTCGGTGTTGCTTCCGTTCTGCAGCGCGGCGGCATGGAGATGTGATACTTTTCCTGCGCCGATGATCGCGGTTTTGATTCTTCTCGTTGTCATATCATTATGGTTTCAGAATGACCTTTAGCAATCCTTTTTCTTGTCGGTACAACCGGTCGAACCACTCCGCCCCTTCATCCAACGGGGCAACAGCGCTCATCATTGGATCGACAGACAAGGCACCTCGTTCCAGGAGATCCAGCACGGTTTCATATTCTCCGCAGATCGCGCAGCTTCCCTGAAGTTTCAACTGGCGAGTCACAACTTGCTGCAAAGGCAATGGAACTTCTGCAGATACGTTTCCAATCAATGTGATTGATGCCCCTTTGCGAACTGACTCGACGAGACACGTGAGCACTGCGGGAACGCCGACAACGTCGAACCCCACATCCGCACCGCGCCCATCGGTCAGAGATCGTACAATCTCTGCGACGTTCGTTGTTGAAGCATTACTGACGTGTGTCGCCCCTAACTGTCGTGCAAGAGTGAGTTTTTCCTCATTCACATCGAAGGCAATGATTTTGCCGCACCCTGATTGTCGCAGGAGCTGAATCAGAAATAATCCAATGATGCCCGCGCCCCCGACGAGGACCGTATCGTTCAACGAGATGTTGGTGAGGCGCACTGCGTGAAGCGCAACCGCTATCGGCTCTACCATTGCCGCATGCTCGTAGCTCACGCTCCCGGGAATTCTGTAGAGGATATGCTGAGGAACCGCGACGTACTCGGCAAAGGCTCCATCCCTCTTGAATTCAGCGCACGATACGCCCAAGACAACGCGGTTGTCGCTCAGATTGTACATTCCACGGCGTGAGTACCAGTCGTTCAACTGGTAGATGGTGGAGTCGAACGTCACGCGGTCATTTGTCTTCCAGGATCTTACCTGCGAGCCGACCGACACGATCATGCCTGCGGCCTCATGCCCCATAATGATCGGCGGTCGTCGTCGACCGGTGCTGCCGTCCATCCCGTGCACATCGCTTCCACAGATTCCCACGGCCTTTATGTTGACAAGAACTTCATCAGGCTGGAGCGTTGGGACAGCGACATCTTTGATTTCAAACTTGTTGTATTCACTCAGAACTAGTGCTTTCATTTCCCAATCCTGATTCTGATATTTATGGGATATCCCATATCTATGAGTATTGCCTATTTGCCAAAATTGCCTGTGATTATCAAGAACTCATGGAAGTATTTTTAAGCCTGATCGAAGAATTGCAGGAAGTTCTTTTCAGTCTCCTGCAGGTGATTTTCCATCAGTTGTTTCGCCAGAGATGAATTTTTCTCTCTGATAGCGCCGTAGATGTCTCTGTGGTACTGGAGTGTCAGCTTGCGTAGGCCGGGGACTTTCCCGAAGAGAATCGTATGATATTTGGGGAGAATGTTGTAGATGGGTCGCATGATCAACGATACTGCGAAATTGCCGCTTCCC
>JAPLFP010000252.1 GCA_026390585.1 Ignavibacteriales bacterium
TGAATCGAGCATTGCGAAGATTGAAATGCGGCCCTCTCTGCCAGCCATGGAGCCCTGGAAGGAAACAGAGATCCTGGCCAGGGAAAAAGCAGTTCTCGGCTTCTATCTCTCAGGACATCCGCTGGACAAGTATCGGGAAGAGATTGAGGCATTCGCGAACGTTCAGTTGGGCAATGCGCCGGCATCCAGAACGAACACGACAGTTCGGGCGTGCGGGATCGTTGCTGGCGTCAAGCGCAAGATCGACAAGAAGGGAAACACAATGGCGTTTGTGACCCTGGAGGACTTCACAGGAAAGGCTGACTGCATCGTTTTCTCGGATGCATATCAAAAACACAGCAAGATCCTTGTTCCGGATTCGATGGTGATGGTTATTGGAAAAGGAGAGACGACGGGCGATCTCGTGAAAATTCTCGTAAACGATGTTATTCCTATGGAGATCGTCCGTGAGCGTTACACGAAGAGCATAGCGCTTTCTGTTGATCTGGATGTGGTGAGCGAGGATACGGTGCAACGCCTTCGGGTGATCATGGAGAAAAATCGTGGCAAGTGCCCTTGCTATCTCAACGTCAAAGGTGGCGGATTAACGAAGAATTCCATATATTTAGTCAGAAATGTCAGTGTTGAACCGACTGCTCAGTTCTTCGGCCTGGTGAAACAACTTCTCGGGCCATCGTCCATTCGGTTGCAGGGATAATCCAAAGGAAGGAATCTCATGAAGCCTATTGAAGTGACAGATGCAAATTTCAAAACAGAAGTTCTGGAATCTTCCACGCCCGTCCTCGTCGATTTTTGGGCTGAATGGTGTGGACCGTGCAAGATGATTGCTCCGGTTGTGGAACAGCTTGCCACCGAGTTTGCCGGCAAGCTGAAGGTTGGAAAGGTTGATGTAGACTCAAATCAGCAGACTTCGATGCAATTCGGTATCCGAAGCATTCCAACGCTCCTTATCTTCAAGAACGGAAAAGTTGTCGATCAGATTGTCGGAGCAGTACCCAAGCATGCGCTAGCAGACAAGATTTCGAAACACCTCAACTGACGAACATTAACCGAAATGCGAGAAGGATGCGGAATCGCGGCTTCTCGCATTTCTGTTTTTTTATGGCCAGGACGAAATGAAGGATACAACGGTGAGCACTTTCAAGAAACGAACACATACATGCGGAGAACTTCGCAAAACCCATCTGGGTGCGGCTGTCACATTGACGGGATGGGTCGATGTCCGTCGTGATCTCGGTGGCGTTGTCTTCATCGATCTTCGCGACCGATACGGGAAGACTCAAGTGGTATTTGCTCCTCAACACAATCAGCAGGCGTATGAGACGGCCCAGAGTCTCCGTTCAGAATTCGTCATCTCGGTGACGGGTACTGTGGAGGACCGTCCGGAAGGAACAACCAATCCGGAACTGGCAACAGGTGAAATCGATGTTGTGGGGGCAGAGTTGACGATTCTCAACAAGGCCGAAACACCCCCATTTCCCATCGAGGACAATATTGGGGTGAATGAAGACGTTCGTCTGAAATATCGATATCTCGACCTACGTCGGCCTTCGATGCAGAAGAGCTTGCTCATCCGACATCGCGTCTATCAAATCGTTCGCAAGTACTACGACAGTCTTGGTTTTATCGAGATCGAAACTCCGATTCTCATGAAGAGCACTCCGGAAGGAGCCCGCGACTATCTGGTTCCTAGCAGAATTCATCGGGGTGAATTCTATGCCCTTCCTCAATCACCTCAGACGTACAAGCAAATCCTCATGGTCGCTGGATTCGACAAGTATTTTCAGATCGTGAAGTGCTTCCGCGATGAGGACCTGCGAGCGGACCGTCAGCCTGAGTTCACGCAAATCGACATCGAAATGTCTTTTGCCGATGAAAACGATGTTCTGAAAACGGTCGAAGGCCTTATCGGGCTGCTCTGGAAAGAAGTTCTTGGTGTCGCATTACCGACGAGCTTCGCCCGCCTGAGTTACAAGGAAGCGATGGAGCGCTACGGCAGCGATAAACCGGATACACGATTTGGCCTCGAGATCGCAGACTGCTCAAGTGCTCTCGCCAAGACCGGCTTTCGGGTCTTCAGTGAAACCATCAAGAAGGGAGGAGTCGTTGCCGGCTTCGCCATTCCAGGATTGGCAAACTACACGCGAAACCAGTTGGACGGGCTTACGGATTATGCAAAGTCCCTTGGGGCAGGAGGGCTGGTGTATTTGAAGTGCCAGCCTGAAAAAGTGGAATCATCGGTGGATAAATTTGTCTCGCCAGAAGAAGTCAAAGCAATGGCGGACCTCATAGGAGCCAAGACCGGGGACCTCGGCCTTTTCATTTCCGGAGCATGGCAAAAGGCGTACTCGATCCTTGGATCATTGCGACTCGAAATGGCCAATCGGCTCAACCTCATTCCAGAAGGGAAATGGAATTTCCTCTGGGTGACAGATTTCCCGTTGCTCGAGTTCGCTGAGGAAGAGAAGCGCTATGTAGCTGTCCACCATCCGTTTACATCGCCGAAGCCCGAGGATGTCCTGCTCTTGGACAGTGATCCGGGAAAGGCGCGAGCGCGAGCCTATGACCTTGTCTTGAACGGGACTGAGCTTGCCGGAGGAAGCATTAGAATCCATGACTCAGAACTGCAGAGCAAGATGTTTAGTCTGATGGGAATCGGTACCGAAGAAGCACGTCTCAAGTTTGGATTCATGCTTGACGCCTTCAAGTACGGAGCGCCTCCGCACGGAGGTATCGCGTACGGATTCGATCGGCTCATCATGTTGATGACCGGCCAGAAGTCGATACGTGACGTCATCGCATTTCCAAAAACTGCCAGCGCTGTCTCATTGATGGATGATTCGCCATCGGCGGTGGACAAGAAACAGCTCGATGAACTTCACATTCGGGTGGTGTAACTACTTCTTTCTCTCAGGCCTTTACTCACTGCTCATTGAGCAACGTGAAACCATTTATTCGAATAGCTTCTGGACAGGGTTTCTGGGGTGATCTCCTGAGAGCACCTGTCGACCAGGTGAGGAAGGGCCCCATTGACTACCTGGTCATGGACTATCTCGCGGAAGTCACGATGTCCATTCTTCAGAAGCAGAAACGGAAGGATCCTCGGCTAGGATATGCTAGGGACCTGATCCCTTTGCTCGAGGAGATTCTTCCCGATTGCGTGCAACGCAATATCAAAATCATCACGAACGGCGGAGGAGTCAATCCGGAAGGTTGCAGCGAGAGTATTATAGAGCTCGCTCACAAGATGGGTATCAAAGGTTTAAAGGTGGGAGTTGTCTGCGGTGATGACATCCTGGATCGGGTTGATGAGTTCCACCGACAGGGTATTGAGCTCAGAAACATGGAAACTTCAGAGCCCCTTGAAGGCATTCGCCAGAAGCTGGAAAGCGCGAATGTGTACTTTGGAGCTTCCCCGATTGCAGAAGCACTTCGAATGGGGGCCCAGATCGTCGTCACAGGCCGCACGACTGATACCGGACTCACGCTCGCTCCGATGATGTACGAATTTGGGTGGAGCGAAAACAACTGGGACAAACTTGCCGCAGGTACTATCACGGGTCATATCCTGGAATGCGGCGGACAGGCGTCGGGAGGTAACTTTTCCGGCGACTGGAAGTCTGTACCCGATCTGGCACACATCGGTTTCCCCATTGCGGAGGCCCAACCTTCAGGTGAAGTCGCCATCACGAAGCACACCGGCACGGGCGGAATGGTGACTGTGCAAACCATCAAGGAGCAACTTGTGTATGAGATTGGCGATCCGAAGAACTACATCACGCCTGACTGTGTCGCGGATTTCACAACCATTAGGCTCGAGCAGGAAGGAAGAGACCGTGTCAAGGTGTCGGGCATCAGGGGTGGCCCGGCAACAGATTTGTACAAGGTATCGATGGCCTATCTCGATGGATACACCGCCTTCGGGACTTTGACATACTCATGGCCTGATGCACTGGAGAAGGCCAAACGTGCAGATGAGATTCTTCGTACGCGACTGGCCGATTTGGGATTGGAGTTTGAGGAGATCCGAACTGAGTTCCTTGGATACAATTCATGCCATGGTCCCCTCGCGAAGGTTGACCAGGAGAGCAATGAAGTTGTGCTCCGCGTTGGTGTTCGTGGTGCAAATTTTGATTCCGTCGAGCGATTTGGCAAGGAACTGGCGCCTTTGATCCTTACGGGACCACCTACCGTCACAGGGTTTGCGGGCGGGCGACCAAAGGCGAAGGAAGTCATTAGCTATTGGCCGGCGCTGATGCCCAAGACAGCCGTCTCGCCCAAGGTCAGCGTCAATCAAGGGTGAAGCATGAGAGTTCAGCTACGTCAGATTTGTCACGCACGCTCGGGCGACAAGGGTGACACAGCAAACATTGGGCTCATTGCCCTGAAACAAGGTTTCTACCATATCATTGAGATAGAAGTCACTGCTGCCAGAGTCAAGCGGCACTTTGATGGAATCGTTCTCGGCCCCGTTGAGCGCTTTGAGATACCGAACCTCGGTGCGTTGAATTTCCTACTTCATGAAGCATTGGGAGGCGGCGGGACGAAATCGCTAAAGAATGATGCGCAGGGGAAGACGTTGAGTTCTGCGCTGTTGAGGATGGAAATAGACATCGATGACAATATCAGACTCTAAGCATGTTTGAAGACGTGAAAGAAAAACTGGCTGAGCAAAAAAAGCGACTCGTTTCGCTGAGGGGGTATCTTTGAACTCGACAAGAAGCAGTCCGAGCTCGAAAGCCTTCAGGCGAAGACTCATGAGGCAAACTTCTGGAATGACAACATTTCTGCTCAGAAAGTTCTGCAAGACATCAATACGCGAAAAGACTGGGTAGACTCCTGGAGCAAGCTCCACGTGCTCGCAGAGGATACAGGAACACTTATCGAGATAGCGGAAGAATCAAACGAGACAGATATCGTCCAGGAAATCACGAATGATCTGAATAAGCTCGATCAAGAGCTTGAACGTCTTGAGCTCAAGAACATGTTGGGGGGAGTGGACGATGCGAAGAACGCTATGCTCGTCATTCATTCCGGGGCGGGAGGCACAGAATCACAGGATTGGGCAGAAATGCTCTTCCGGATGTACACGCGATGGTGCGAACGTAATGGCTTCAAAGTAAGTCTTGCAGATATGCTTGAAGGGGAAGGGGCCGGCATCAAGAGCGCCACGGTGGAAGTCATCGGACAATTCGCCTATGGGTACCTAAAAGCGGAGATTGGCGTTCATCGTCTCGTGCGTATCTCACCGTTTGATGCAAACGCTCGTCGCCATACGTCATTCGCATCAGTGTTTGTGTATCCTGAAATTGAAGATGATGTCGAAATTGAAATCAATCCTTCAGATCTGAAAGTTGATACGTTCCGCGCGGGCGGTAAGGGCGGACAGAACGTGAACAAAGTGGAAACGGCTGTCCGCATTACCCACATCCCCACGGGAATTGTGGTTGGTTGCCAGCAGGAGCGGTCGCAATTCCAGAACCGCGAACGAGCGATGAAAATGCTGAAATCCCGCCTCTATCAGGTGAGGCGCGAAGAGGAGGAAGCACGACTGAGTGTCATCGAGAGCTCAAAGAAGAAGATCGAGTGGGGAAGTCAGATCCGCTCGTACGTATTTCAACCATATACTCTCGTAAAGGACCACCGGACCAACGTCGAGACAAGCGACGTCCACGGAGTCATGGACGGTGAAATTGATGATTTCATTCGAAGTTATCTTCTTGAATATGGAGCCAAGAAATAGGGAGGGATCCTTCTAACGAAGGTCCCGGAAACGATGCCAGTATCGCTCTTCATAGCGCTTCGTTACCTACGTTCACGACGACATAGCGGTTTTATTTCGTTTATTACGCTTATCGCGGTGGTTGGAGTGACGCTTGGCGTTGCCGCACTCATCATCACACTATCTGTGCTCGGTGGTTTTGAGCGCACCATCAAAGAGAACGTCATCAGCTTTACAGCCCATCTTCAGCTCGTCGGCTTTCAGAATCAACTCCTACCGAACGCTCATCAGGCAATGGAAGTCGTTCTTTCCGAGTTTCCCGAGGTCAAGAACATCGCCCCTTATATTTCTCGGGAAGGGATGATCCGGTCCTCGGCAACCACTGATGGAGTCCTCATCAAAGGCATCGACCCGAAGAATGACATTTCAGCAGCAAGGACCCGCCTTGTAGAGGGGACCTACAGTTTAGAGCAGAAAGATCGTGGCACAGAAGGGATCATCCTTGGCAGAAGGCTGGCGCAGAAGCTTGAGGTGAATGTCGGCGACAGGGTAATGTTGATGTCGCTTGGGGGATCTTCTGTTACCCTCTCACAAACGAGGGTCATGCAGTTTGAGGTCAGAGGCCTGTACGAGACAGGGATGGCAGAGTATGACGAGACATATACATATGTCAACCTGACGAATGCCCAGCGCCTCTTCGCAGTGGGCCCAACGATCTCTGGATTTGATATTCTTCTGCACGACATGGACAGCCTTGACAACACGGCCCAACGCCTGCCCGAACGCCTCGGGTATCCATACTACGCTCGCACCACGTATCAGATGAATCGAAATCTCTTCACCTGGATTGAGCTGCAGAAGAAGCCAATCCCCATCATCATCGGGTTGATTATCATCGTGGCAACTGTGAACATCATTGGCACCCTATTGATGATGGTGATGGAGA
>JAPLFP010000298.1 GCA_026390585.1 Ignavibacteriales bacterium
ATCAGCAACACGTTCGGGTTCGGTGGTCACAATGCCTCCTTACTCTTCAGAAAATATCAAGCATAGCGGCGTAAGGTGCTGGATGGGTTGGAGTCTTGAGTGTTCAAGGCATTCGGAAAACTGTATTCCTGGTTTCTCCCACGTCGAAGCCGTGCCCCTCGCACTAGCCCGGAAGTAACCGCCATCACCGCGGCGTTCAGCGAGAAGAAGTTCGACTTCGCCCGGTTTGAACAGCTCCTTGGGTATCACCCAAAGAACTGGAATCTCTTCTTTGAGTCGCTCCTTCATCGTTCCTATCTGCAGTACCTTGGTCCACAGGCAAAATCCAACGAACGACTGGAATTCCTCGGCGACGCCATACTCAATTTCCTCGTGGCGGAATACCTGTACCGCCTTTATCCTTCGATGGAAGAGGGAGACCTGACCAAAGTGCGGTCCCGGCTGGTGAATCGGAAGTCCCTGGCACAGCGTGCAAAGGACCATCGGTTGTCGGACTTCTTGCTCCTGAGCTCAAGTGCACTGCAATCTGTCGATAGTGGATCGGATTCCATCCTCGCTGACGCCTTCGAAGCGATCATTGGGGCCCTGTATATCGATGGCGGGTTATCGCCGGCACGCGATTTCGTGACGCGATCACTTCTCTCCAACTCTTCCGTCCTCAATTCTGCGCTGACGGACGACAACTACAAGAGCGCTCTGCTGGAATACTCCCAGGCACGTTCTCTTGGGGTTCCCCGCTATACAATTCTCCGCGAAGATGGCCCGGACCACGACCGTCGATTTACGATAGAGGTGTTCCTTGGTGCGGAAAGTTTGGGCACCGGAACAGGAAAAAGCAAGAAGGACGCCGAACAGGCTGCGGCTGCACAAGCACTCGAACGCATCAACAGCCACCAATCAGTAACCACCGAACCCAGACAATGAAAACGACGATGTTTGAAGATAGCGGTTTTGTGTCTCGCCACATTGGTCCGCGAGAGCGTGACCTTGACCAGATGCTGAAAGCCATTGGAGTCGGATCGCTCAATCAGTTGATCGACGAAACGATCCCTCCATCGATACGACTGAAGAGCGCCCCAACCCTGGAAGCCCCGCTCAGTGAGCACGATTTCATCGAAAACCTTCGGTCTGTTGCCCGGAAAAACAAGGTCCTGAAGTCCTATTTGGGGCAGGGATATTACGACTGCATAACGCCGAGCGTCATCCAGAGAAATGTGTTTGAAAATCCGGGTTGGTACACACAATACACCCCCTATCAACCTGAAATATCACAAGGCCGCCTTGAGGCCATGCTCAACTTCCAGACGATGGTCATCGATTTGACGGCGATGGAAGTGGCGAACGCCTCACTGTTGGATGAAGGTACGGCTGCTGCCGAGGCAATGACGATGCTCCATGGCATCGTGAACAAACAAACGAACGGTTCACCCGCCAATAAGTTTTTTGTATCCGAGCTGTGCTATGCTCAGACGATTTCGGTCATCAGAACCAGGGCATCTGCCATTGGAATCGAAATTGTCGTGGGGGACCATCGGAACGTGAAGCTCGACAAAACGTACTTCGCGGCAATCGTGCAATACCCGGCGCAGGACGGAGCGGTCTATGACTATCGGCAGTTTATCGAATCGGTGCATGCCACCGGTGCCTTGGTGATCGTGGCATCAGACCTTCTCAGTCTCGCATTACTGACTCCGCCAGGTGAATTCGGTGCCGACGTTGTTGTTGGTAATTCGCAGCGTTTCGGCGTCCCGATGGGATTTGGCGGCCCGCATGCTGGATTCTTTGCAGCCAGAAACGAACATATCAGAACAATGCCGGGGAGAATCATCGGCGTCTCCATCGATGCGCAGAACAACAGGGCGTATCGAATGGCGCTCCAGACGCGCGAACAGCACATCCGGCGCGAGAAAGCGACGTCGAACATTTGCACTGCACAGGCTCTGCTTGCCATTATGGCCGGCATGTATGCAATCTATCATGGGCCGGATGGCATCAGGCGCATAGCCAGTCGGGTTCATGCATATGCGAAAATCCTCGATGCAGA
>JAPLFP010000337.1 GCA_026390585.1 Ignavibacteriales bacterium
AGGATCGGTCTCTACACTACTTTATTTTCCTCTTTCGTACAGCCGGCTTTGGAGGTGATAACTCAGCTTCCACGTGTTTGATCTTTGATTCGAGGTCAGCGACCGACGTCGACAGCTGATGGAAGAGTTTGTCCTCCAATTCCTTTCGTTGTCGCTGAATTTGCTTGAGCAGCGCATACATCAACATGCTCGCGAGAATGATGATGCCAAGCATGACGAAAATCAGCATCATCTTTGAGTCAAGGTTTCTCCTGAGAAGCTCGCCGTTATAGACCACAATGAACTGCAGGCTATCTACGCGCTTTGCCATCTCGTCGATCGTTGCCATCCGTGTTCCTGCAGCCGTATCCTTCTGATTCGGACTTGTAGCAGTTGTCGCCTGACCGACGACGGTCATCGGCAAGATGACAGCGAGAAGCAGCAGGAGAGTGAAGATCTGATATGGCTTGAGGTGACTCATAAGTGCCTCCGGTGCGGTAGGGTGAGGGGCGACCAGGATCAATTCGAGCGCTTCCCAAAGTAGAGAGTTGGAAGTGGAAAGTCAACCCCCGTTTTCCCGCACACCAGAACGTTGAATTTCACTGCGTGTTTGGCTATCTTTTGGCCGCATCTGATTATCCACGCCTCGACCCTCAAAGAAAGAGGAACCCCATGCGACTGCTCCTGATGACCTGCACTCTCCTGACCGTAACCATTGCCCTCAGTCAATCCCAAATCGCCGACATCGTTTTTCTCAGCGGAAAGATATGGACCGTGGACAAAGCGAAGCCGGAGGCGGAAGCTGTTGCTGTTCTCGGCGGACGAATTCTTTCAGTAGGTTCGAGTGCGGACGTAAGAAAATGCATCGGCCCAAAAACAAAAGTGATCGATTTGAAGGGGAAGCGCATGCTTCCCGGATTCATCGACAACCACACGCATTTCATGAGCGGTGGTTTTCAGCTGCAGAGTGTGGATCTCCGCTATGCCAAGAGTGAAGCGGAGTTTGCGAACCTGATCAGGCAGCGGGCGGAGAAACATCCTGACCGGTGGATCACTGGTGGGGATTGGGATCATGACAACTGGCCCGGCGGCAACCTCCCGGTGAAAGAACTCATCGACCAGTACACGATGTCGACACCCGTCTTCGTCAATCGCTATGACGGTCACATGGCTGTCTATGCCAAAGTGCCTGACCCGAGCGAGCAGGAGATGTTGGAGGCGGCAAGACTGGCGCTCTCCGAGGCGCGCAGGTACGGAGTCACGAGCATACAGGACGTCTCCTCCGGGTCGGATGTGCGCATCTACCAAATGCTGAGAGACAAAGGAGAACTCACCTCCCGGTTTCACTGCAGGTTGCCTCTCAGCCAGTGGCAACACTTGGCCGCCACGGGCATCAGAGTCCCTTTCGGTGATGAATGGGTGCGGCTCGGTTCAATGAAAGAATTCGCTGATGGCTCACTCGGATCATCGACGGCACTCTTCTTCGAACCCTTCACGTCGGATCCCGGAACCCGTGGTCTTGCCATGGACGTCGTACTCGACGGTAGGTTCGAACGGTGGTCGTTGGCCGCGGATCGTGCAGGCCTTCAGCTTTCCATCCATGCCATCGGCGATAGCGCGAATAGTCTGACGCTGGATCTGTTCGAGAAAATCACGAGGACGAATCCGGCGTGGGACCGAAGATTCCGTATCGAGCACGCACAACACATTCATCCGAAAGATTTCCAGCGGTTCGCGAAGCTCGGAGTCATTGCATCCGTCCAACCGTACCATGCCATTGACGATGGGCGGTGGGCAGAGAAGCGGATTGGACATGATCGCTGCAAGACGACATATCCGTTCAGGACATTTCTTGATGACGGAGTGAAGATGTGCTTCGGCAGCGACTGGACTGTCGGTCCGTTGAACCCGATTCTCGGAATCTATGCCGCTGTGACGCGTCGGACCATCGACGGTGCGAATCCAAATGGCTGGTTCCCCGAGCAGAGGATCACGGTGAAAGAAGCCATTGAGGCATACACCATCAATTGCGCGTACGCAGTCTTCGAAGAAAACGAAAAAGGATCTATTGTCGCCGGCAAGATGGCGGATCTTGTTGTTCTCTCTGATGATATTCTCTCCATCGATCCGGTGAAGATCGAAACAGCAAGCGTAGAAATGACGGTAGTTGGTGGGAAGATCGTGCATACCAAATAGTCCTTCGTTGTTCGAATCCAACGTTGATCGGTGAGCGTGGGATGAAGATCAAATTGTTTGAACTGGCGGCCCGATACCGGAAGGGGATCCTCATCGCTCTTTCTCTGGTCGTTCTCGAACAGCTTGCATGGATCGTCGAGCCGGCCATCTTCGGAAAGGTGATCGATGCGCTCATCGAACGGGCAACTGCAGATGCCCCCGGCCTGAAATCGCTTAATGTGTTTCCGTTGTTCCTTTGGATTCTCGTCTTTCTGATCAACTCCGGGACAGGGGTGGTGCGTCGAATCGTCGACGAGCGGATCTATCTCCGCATCTACTCAGAGATTGCGACAGGGATCGCCTCCAGTGGTCGGAAGAGAAAGCATGCGATCTCCAAGACAGTCGCGCGGGCGCAGCTGTCCGAGCAGTACATCAGTTTTCTTCAATACACCATGCCGGAGATTCTTGATCAGATCATTTCGATCGGTGGCGCCGTCGTTGCACTCGCTGCGTTCGACTGGCGGATTTCGGTGGCGTGCCTGACGATCGTGCTCCCGCTGGTACAAATCACCCGAATTTATGCCAGAAAAGTCAGCGCCCTGCAAAAAGAGTATCATGACAACTACGAAACGACGTTTGACGTTTTCGCCCGTCAAAGTCAGGATGAGGTAAAGGCGTTCTACGGCAGGGCAACGGTTCTCAAGCAGAAAATCGCGAACTGGGGAGCGCTGAATTTTGGGGTCATGCGGGTTGCCTTGTTGTTCATTTTCATTGCTGTTCTGTATATCGCGATTGACCTTGACGATTTCAGCACGGGAGCCATCTATTCTATCGTTGCCTACATCTGGACATTTATCACGACATCCGAATACATCCCGCAGCTGATGGAGAATTGGACGTCACTGGAAGATATCTCGCGGCGCCTCAAAGAGAGCACGGATGAACCGCAAGCAGACAAGATACCTCCCTCTCCCAAATTGACCTGACAGTAGCATTTGTGAACACGTGAAACGAAAGCCAACATCGAATTCTACGATCAAGCCCCCTCAGACAGGGTCGCCTCTTCAGTATGTGAAGGGAATCGGGCCAAAACGAGCCGCCGCCCTTCAAGAGATCGGTGTCCATTCCGTGGGGGACCTGCTTCACTATTTCCCTTTCGACTATCTCGATCGAAGCAGCATCGTTAAGATCCGGGACCTTAGAAAGCACGTCGATGCCGAGAAACCCGTCACCGTGATCGGAGAAGTCTTTCGACAGGAACTCCGTCGATCGCGTCGGTCAAACCGCCTGGTGTTCTTCCTGACGCTCAAGGATGAGACGGGAACGGTGACGTGCGTCTTCTTCCAGGGCGTGCAGTGGTATAAAGACGCGTTCGAACAGGGAGAACTGCTCGCTGTCTCCGCCTATCCCGACTTCGACAAGCTCGGCCGGATCCAGTTCACACACCCGGAGTTTGATCGGCTGAAGGGGGCCGAGGAGGAGGATGAGCCTGACTGGGGAAAACTCTTTAACACCGGATCGATCATCCCGAAGTATTCATCTTCCGCAGACCTTACGAGCGTCGGACTCGATAGCCGCGGATTCCGCCGCGTGATCCGCAACGCGCTGAAAAGTCATCTCCACACCATGGAAGAAATCATCCCGGAGGAGATGCGCTCGCGCGTCAGTCTTCTCCCTCTGCGCATGGCTCTCGAGCAGATTCATTTCCCGTCGTGCAGCGAGGATCTTGCGGCGGCCCGAAAGCGTTTGAAATACGATGAACTCTTCTTTCTGCAGTTAATGCTCGCGTATCGGAAGCGACACAGAGGCCAGGAAAAAAAGGGAATCACGTACACGATTGAAAGCGCCCTCGCGCGATCGCTGGCGGATCACTTGCCATTCGATCTGACAAAGGCTCAGCGTCGCGTCGTCAACGAAATCGCCAGTGACATGAGATCCCCGAAACCGATGAATCGTCTCCTTCAAGGCGATGTGGGGAGCGGAAAAACCATTGTTGCGCTGCTGGCGATGCTCGTTGCAATCGATAACGGGTATCAGGTCGCTTTCATGGCCCCGACGGAAATTCTCGCAGAGCAGCATTTCCGGACACTGGGTGGTTACCTCAAGGATCTGCCCGTTACCACGCGGCTTCTCATCGGTGGTCAAAAGAAAAAGCTACGCGAAGATATCCTGGAAGATATCCATAGCGGCCGGGCGAACCTCGTTGTCGGTACGCATGCGCTGATCGAGGAGAACGTCACGTTTGCCAAATTGGGATTCGTGGTGATCGATGAACAGCACCGCTTTGGGGTCCTGCAGCGTGCGACTCTTCGTGAGAAGGGATTCAATCCCGACGTTCTTGTCATGACAGCGACGCCCATCCCGCGCACTCTCTCGCTCACGGTCTATGGCGATCTCGATGTGTCGGTCATCGATGAAATGCCGGCGAACCGCAAAGCGATCAAGACTGGATTGCGAACGGAAGCTGACAAAGGAAAGGTCTACCAGTTTGTCAGGGAAGAGATCGCTCGCGGCCGGCAGGTGTACATTGTTTTTCCTCTGATCGACGAATCGGAAAAAGTTGACCTGAAGGCGGCGACGACAGAATTTGAGCATCTGCGGTCGACCACCTTTCCCGAATACCGGTTGGGCCTTCTCCATGGGCGGATGAAGTCCGAAGAGAAGGATGAAATCATGGCGCGGTTCAAGGCGGGCGAGATCCAGATCCTCGTCTCCACGACCGTCATCGAGGTTGGGATCGATGTGCCCAACGCCGCGATCATGATCATCGAGAACGCGGAACGATTCGGTCTCTCGCAACTTCACCAACTGCGGGGAAGGGTTGGCCGCGGAGCCGATCAATCCTACTGCATCCTGATTGCGAACTACGGCTGGTTCGACGAACACGGGAAAGGTCTTGAGCCCGGGGAAGTGAAGAAGGAAAAACTGAACGCGCAGACCCGGCTGGAGACCATGGTGCAGACGACGGACGGCTTCAAGATCGCTGAGGTTGACCTTCGATTGCGTGGACCGGGCGAGTTCTTCGGCATCCGGCAAAGCGGTCTCCCGGAATTCCGCCTTGCGAACCTCATCGAGGACGGCGAGCTCATCGCCATTGCCCGGACGGAGGCATTTGGCCTGGTCGACGGTGATCCCCAGCTGCGTGCTGTCACCCATCAATCGCTGCGGCGGCACTTCGAAGAACGCTACAAAGATGCGTTCGCGCTTGGTAGTGTTGGATAATTCGCATTTTCCATCCTTGTTGTTCTCCCAATTCTCTCCTGCTTGTTCCCTCGCGCCGTCTCGTCGACGATCATTGCTCATCGACGCGATGTCATCCGAACTCCGGCCGTCGATGTCGCGCGATCTCGCGAGGAAAGTCTCTCGCGTGTCCGTTCGCGGGATCGTGTCAAGTCATGAGACGCGAAAGAAGAGCGAAAAGAGGCTCTCAGACTTGACAACGACGATTAAAACATTATATTTGTATCAGCGTTACACGTTCATTGATAGGTCGTCCTCTCACAATTGAAAGGTTGATCAACCTGCTTGGTACCGCGATTGCATGTCGCGCTCGTCTATAACATGAAGAAGGAAAACGCGGATGAAGTTTCGCATCATCCTCGGAGCGAAGAGACTGGAGAGAGTGGAGTTGCAGTAGCATCCAGAACGAAACTTCAAGAGACGAGACACGACACATACGCAGAATGGGATAGTGAAGCAACTATTCTCGCCGTGAAGGCGGCCTTGGCGGAGCGACACAGCGTGACGATGATCGAAGCGACTGATCACGCTCCCCACCAACTACTCGAAGTTCAACCCGATATTGTTTTCAATATCGCGGAAGGATTGAGGGGACCCTCCCGAGAAGCGCAGATCCCTGCCGTTTTGGAAATGCTCGGCATTCCGTACACAGGTTCTGATCCTGTGACGCTCGGAATCTGCCTTGACAAAGCGCGCGCAAAAGAGATTCTCTCCTTCTACAAGATCCCAACTCCGGAATTTCATGTCATTTCCTCCCTGGAGGAGTTGCATCGTCGCGCTATTGCGTTTCCTTCCGTCGTGAAGCCTCTTCACGAAGGCTCCAGCAAAGGGGTTCTGAATGCATCCATCGTCCGGACACAAGCCGAGCTCGTCGAGCAGGTTCGGCGTGTTCTCAACGATTACAGCGAACCGGCACTTGTCGAAAAGTTCCTGCCCGGTCGAGAATTCACTGTTGCCTTGCTTGGAAATGGGCCAACATTGCGGGTGTTCCCAATAGTGGAAATTCTTTTGGACAAGCTTCCACCAGGAGTCAATCCCCTCTATTCATATGAGGCGAAATGGGTCTGGGACCAGGTGGACCATCCGGTAGAAATGTATAACTGTCCTGCGAGAATTGACAGCGATCTCGAACGTCGCATCAAGGAGACTTGTCTAAACGCATTTCGCGTCTTGAGATGCCGTGACTGGTGCCGCATTGATCTGCGGCTCGATGATCATGGCATCCCCAGTGTGATTGAGTTGAACCCGCTTCCCGGGATTTTGCCGAACCCGGATGACCACTCGAGTTATCCGATGGCGGCACGGAGTGCAGGATTATCATACAACACAATGCTGAACGCCGTATTGGATGAAGCGATTCTTCGCTACGGCATGCACAACGGCAAGTCAGGGAACGCGAAATCTTAAGGCGGAGTTCACTAGCACGAGGAAGTGTATGGCCAAAAAGATCCATGTCGCTGTAGTGTTTAACGAACCGACGGTTGAGACGGCGGCCGGGAGGAAGTTCATCTCCGAGACGGGGAAGATCGAGGCGGGTGCAACGCGTGCAGAGGTGATTTCGGGTACTCAGCCCTCGTCGGTGGATCTTTCAGAAATTGGAGTGTTGGAAGAGCGCGAACACGTACAGGAAGCCCTGCAGAAGAACGGGTACAAGAGTTCGCTCTTCAATATGAACAGCGACATCAAACGGCTGATCCAGTTCATCGAGGAGAAAGAGCCTGACTTGATTTTCAATCTCTGCGAATCCGTCGGAGATGAATCGACCCACGAGATGTTTGTGGCTGGTCTCTATGAACTCATGGGAATTCCCTACACCGGCGCCAGCGCCTTTTCGCTCGGCATGTGCCAGAACAAGGCCAGGACCAAGCAGATTTTGAGCTTCCACAAGATACGTGTCCCGAAATTCGCGCTCTACAAAAACGCAAACGAGGTGAACGAGGAGGGTTTTGATCTCCGGTTCCCGGTCATCGTCAAGCCATCGCTGGAAGACGCGAGCATTGGAATCGACAATGGCTCGATCGTGGACAGTATTCCAGCCCTGCGAAAGCGCGTGCGAACCATTTTCCAGAACTACGGCCAGGCCGCTCTCGTCGATGAGTATATCGAGGGGCGCGAGCTGAATGTCGCCTTGATAGGGAACAGGCGACCGATCATCTTGCCGATTTCCGAAATCGATTTCTCGGGATTGCCGGCCGACTATCCGAAGATTGTTACGTACAACGCGAAGTGGATGGAAGCGACGACGGAGTATAAAGGCACCGTTGGAGTCTGCCCTGCGCCGCTGACGCAGGAGATCGAGCGTCAGGCAAAAGAGATTGCTCTCAAATGTTATCGCATCATGGGATGTCGCGACTACGCGCGCGTTGACATGCGACTTGACAAAAACAATAATCTCTACGTGATCGAGGTAAACCCAAATCCCGATATCAGCGATGACGCGGGTTTTGCGCGATCTGCTCGGGCCTATGGCCTGGAGTTCAATGAGATCATCAACAAGATTGTCGAGTACGCTCTCGAGCGTACTCCCTGATGAATGCTATGGCGATTCGACCGTTCCGGAAAGAAGATTTGCACCCCCTGGTTGAGCTGGTAGAAGCGACAAAGGTGTTTCGGCAGGAGGAAGTTGATGTTGCTCGTGAACTGATGGAAATTGTCGCTGAGGATAAGGACCAGAAGGATTATGTCATCGCAACCTACACCGACGAGAACAATGCGGTGCGGGGGTACTACTGTGTCGGTCCGACGCCGATGACGGAGACGACCTATGATTTGTACTGGATCGCTGTCGATCCCCACGCCCACGGCAAAGGAATTGGGAAAGAGTTGCTCCACCACTGTGAAGAATACATTCGGCAGCAGGGGGGCAAACTGATCATCGCCGAAACATCGTCGATGGAAAAATACAACAAGACGCGATCGTTCTACGAGCATCATCACTACATCGAGGCATCACGGATCAATGACTACTATGCTCCGGGAGACGGCCTCGTGGTGTATATCAAATACCTCTAGGAGGAACAACAACCTGTATGGAACTCTGGCAAGAGATGTTGCGGCAGAGTATAGACAGCGCAAAAGATCTTATCGAGCGCTTCGGATTTGACAAAGAACAGGCTGAAAAACTCAACAAGCTCTTTCACATTCGTGTGAATCCGTACTACCTGAGCCTGATCCGTTATCCCAACGATCCCATCTGGCTGCAATGCATTCCTGATGCAGTGGAGCTGGAAGACCACAATGCCCCTGAAGACCCGCTCAACGAAGAGTCTGACAGTCCGGTGCCGAGTATCACTCATCGCTATCCGGATCGTGTGTTGTTTCTCGTGACGAGCCAATGCTCGATGTACTGCCGCTTCTGCACGCGAAAGCGGAAGGTGAGCGACTCCACAAAAATCAACTCAAAGTGGATTCAGGATGGTGTCGATTACATCGCAGCGCATCCGGAAGTGCGCGATGTCGTCCTCTCTGGCGGTGACCCCTTAATGGTGACGGACTATGTGCTGGAACGTGTTCTTGCCAGCCTGCGCGCGATTCCGCATGTTGAGATCATCCGCCTCGGCACCAAGATGCCCTGCGTTCTTCCGCAGCGCATTACGCCAAAGCTGTGCAAGATGCTCAAGAAATACCATCCGATTTACGTCAACACGCACTTCAATCATCCATGGGAATGCACCCCTGAGGCCGACAAAGCCTGCGCAATGCTCGCCGATGCAGGGTGCCCGATCGGAAACCAGGCCGTGTTGATGAAAGGCGTGAACGACGATGCAGACGTCATGCTTGAATTGCATCGAAAGCTCCTCAAGATGCGCGTTCGGCCTTACTATATCTATCAGGCAGATCTGACAAAAGGAACGAACCACTTCAGGACGCCAGTCCGGAAGGGGTTGGAGATTATGGACAAGTTGCGCGGCCATACGTCGGGGCTTGCCATTCCTTACTACGTTATCGATGCTCCAGGCGGAGGCGGAAAGATCCCCCTGCTCCCGCAGTACGTTCTCGGACGGAATGGAAAGGACATTATTCTCCGCAACTACAAGTATGAAATCTTCACCTATCCGGATGTCGAAGAGGAACAGCCCGAGCCACAGCTGGTCGTCGAGACGAAGTACCGCCGCCGCCGGAAGATGACCGAGAAGAAGGTCGTTCCTAACGAGCCCACGAAAAGGGAGCTTGAGCCGGTCGGCAAGTAGCTTTACTCTATACTTCGGAAGAAGCCCGCGCTTGTGAGCTGCGGGCTTTTTTCGTTTATTAGGGACACACCGACCTTGAAACAGGAAACCGATCAACCTATCGTACGGAGATGACTTCATGGCAACGCTAGGACCAGAAACCATCCAGATGATTCAGGAAGTACTTCGGGAAGAGCATATCGACGGATGGCTCTTCTACAATTTTCGGGGCTCGAACCTCTTTGCGACTCGCATCTTGAACCTTCCGTCGCACATCATGCAGACCCGCCGGTATTTCTATTTCATTCCGGCGAAAGGTTCCGCACAGAAGCTCGTTCATAATATCGAACAATGGAATCTCGACACTCTGCCCGGTGACAAAACGCTGTATGTCAGCTGGCAATCGTTGAGGGAAGGGGTGAAGAAGATCGTCGGCGGTGCGAAAAAAGTCGCGATGGAATACTCCCCGATGAACAACATCCCCTACGTGTCCAACGTCGATGCCGGCACGATTGAACTCGTCCGAAGTCAGGGGTTGGAGGTCGTTTCGTCGGCGAATCTGGTCTCGCGGTTTGAAGCGACGTGGGATGATGAGCAGGCAGAAGACAACATGGTGACGGCGAAACATCTCCGTCAGATTGTCGACCTCACCTTTGGATTCATCAAACAGCGAATTGTGTCCAACACGCCGCTCACCGAATACGATGTTCAGCAGTTCATGCTTTCCGAGTTCAGGAAGCGAGGTATCAAAACAGAGAGCGACCCCAACTGTTCAGTAAACGCCAACAGCGCCAATCCGCACTACGAGCCGACGAAGGAAATACACAGTCCTTTGAAGAAAGGGGATTTTGTGCTGCTCGATCTTTGGGCAAAGACGGACAAGCCGCGTTCGGTGTATGGAGATATCACCTGGACGGGATTCATCGGCGAGACGGTGCCGGAAGAGTACACGAAGATCTTTGAAATTGTGAAAGGCGGTCGCGACGCGGCGCTGCATTTCGTGCAGGATGCATTCAGGTCAGGCAGGGAGATTTGCGGATACCAGATTGACGACGCTGCGCGGAACTACTTCAAGGAGAAAGGGTACGACCAGTACTTCGTCCATCGGACCGGACATTCCATTGGAGAGGAGATCCACGGCAACGGAGCGAACATCGACAATCTGGAAACACGCGACGAACGCAGGATCATTCCAAGAACTTCATTCTCCATTGAGCCGGGAATCTATTTGCCGGGGAAATTTGGCGTGAGAAGCGAGATTGATGTCTACATCTCGAAGAACAAAGAGGTCATCGTTCCGGGTCAACCCATACAGGAAAAAGTCGTTGCGATTCTGGCCTGATGCTGGCTACTTCTCAACTCGTGCCAGGTTGATGACGGCGAGGATCAAGAAGATGATATTGGCGAGCCACGCGGTGAGCAACGGGTTCAGATCTCCGTTGTAGCCGAACACGTCGCTTGTTTTCATGAAACCGAGGTAGATAAACGTCACAGCGACGCAGACCCCGAAGTCAATAGCGAGCCCGCCCCGCCGCTTGATGGAAGCGAACGGCACACCGAAGAGCACCACAATAACGCTGGCAAACGGAAACGCGATCTTATTGTGAAAATCCACCATCCATCGTGAAGTATCCTGGCCCGCCCGCTCCTGATTCCTGATAAACTCACGCAACTCGACATAGTTCAGTTCATCCGGTTTGCGCTGCTTCTCCTCGATATCGGTTGGCGTAATGCTGAGCCTTCCCAGTGGCAGACGCTCAAAGGTCGTCAGTCGCTGTGCTTCTCCGTCGAATTCCCGCACTGTCCCGTTGATCAAAATCCATCCTTCGGTAAGAGTGTCTCCCGGCGTAAGCCGAAGACGTCCCCATTCCATTTGCCGGGCATCATAACGGCGATTGAGGACGGTCAGATTGGTGTCTGACAATTCCTCGATGCTGACGCGGTAGCCGATCCGGCTCGTGCTCTCATAGTAATTGACCGAGACAAGTCGGTTCCGGCCGTCCTGAAAGAAGAGAGGAAGCGAACTTCGTGTCCCCTGCCCGGGGTGCAGGTGAGTGCGTTCAATGGACGCTTTCGTCGCGTTTGCGTATGGTACAATCCAACCGTTGAAGTAAATCGATGCAACGCTGACCACAAGTGCGACGATGACGAAGGGGAGGAGGAATCGATAGAGGCTGAGTCCGCTCGATTTCATCGCGGAAAGCTCGTTCTGGTTTGCCATGCGTCCGACAACGAACAGGGTGCTCAAGAGCATCGCAACGGGCGTCATCAGTTTAATAATCTCGGGAGTAAACGCGAGGTAGTACTGGAAAACGACCGGAATCGGTACGTTGGCGTCGATGAAATCATCGAGCCGCTCCATCATGTTGATGACGACAAAGATCAGCAGGAACGTCAAGAGTCCGAAGAGGAACACGGAGAGCAACTGGCGGACGATGTGCCGGTCGAGAATCGTCATGCGGCCTCTTCCTCCATCCGCCAGCTCTTTGGCGTCAGTCTTCGCACGAAGGACCAATTGATGGTGAGGCTCTCGCGAGCTGTCCGGAATGTCAGATACATGCCCATCAAACCGATAATGATATTTGCCGACCACATGCCGAACCATGGGTCGATGAACCCGCGGTCTGCGAGTTTCTCTCCTCCGATGAGGCAGGCCCAGTACAGGAGAAAGAAGCCGAGGCTCAGGCTGGCGGCGACACCAAAGGTGCCGCGGCGAGCCATGATGCCGAGTGGTGCTCCGATGAGAACGAACACGAGACAAGCGAACGGTATCGCGTATTTCTTGTTGATCTCGACAGAATACTCATGGATTCTACGGGCATAGTACGTTGCTCGTGAGAACTCTCCGTCCAACATCATGCTGGCAGTCGAGACGTGGGCATCTGCTGCTGTTCGCAAATCCGAGGAGTTCCGCGGGACCATCGGGGGAGGTCTCATGGGATTGAACAAGGATGTGACATCCTTCTGAATCGTGGCAGCGATTTGAGCGTTTGAGGAATCCAGGAGTACCTGGAGACTGTCGACGAAGGCACTCATCGCTTGTGCGCTCAATTCGCGGTCACCCCGCGAGAATGCGCTTTCCTGCGATCGCTGAAAATCGAACCCTTCGGCGTTCATCGCAATCCGATGCTTCGTGAACCGGATCTTTCGGTACCGGTTGAAATCCGTCGTGCTCAGCTCATGAATCTCGCCGTTATAGAGATCCATGATGAGCTTCGTCAGGTCCTCAGAAAAGGATATTGTACCATGTTCGGCGGTCACGGTGGTGATCACGGCAGTGTTGGTGTAGTCGAAAATGGTGACCCCTTCGAGGTCGTTGAGACGATTCTCTGTTTGGAATGTTTTTCGGACAAGGATGCTGTACCCCTGTATGTCTTTGGGATCCGAGAACATTCCGGGTTGAAGGGCAAATGTTGGCTTCTTTCGAAAAATGTCTACCATCAGAATCTTGGCTCGATGATTGGCATCGGGCAAGACATTGTTATTAAAGAGGACCATGCCGTAGCAGAGTACAAGAGAGATGAGCAGGACCGGTGCGATCATGCGATAAAGGCTCACGCCGCTCGCACGCATCGCAGTGATTTCGTTCGCCGATGAGAGATTCCCGAATGCCATCAGCGTTGCCACAAGCACTGCCATTGGTACGGCGAGGATGAGCATCCAGGCGATGTTCAGTACGATCATCTCGGCGATGACACCGGCGCTGAGTCCTTTGCCGACGAGCTGATCCATCTTCTGCATGATGAATTGGAGAAGAAAGACAAAGACCAGGACGAGGACGGAAAACAGGAACGGTGTCAGATGCCGCTGCAGGATATGACGCGAGAGAATGAGCATGCCGGTGAGAATATACTGAGAATGCCCGCTGATTACAAGTGACGTTGATTCCCTCCGCGCGAGACAACAGCCTTGGAGAAGCACGTCAGAAAGCGGAAGTCGATGCGTTTGTTGATTTGAGTCTGGTCATTGTGTATCTTACCCGTCACGATAGAGCCCTGAAAAAATTCCAAACGAGGAAAACTGACGTCCGTTCTATGATGAGCTCCGACGACCTGGCGCGTGTGCGCAAAGAGTACTCCCGCCATTCTCTCGACGAGCTGGACGTCGACTTGAATCCGTTCGTGCAGTTCCAACAGTGGTTTGAACAGGCGGTCAATGCGGAACTGCCTGAACCGAACGCCATGGCATTGGCGACGGCAACTCCCGATGGCAGGCCTTCAACGCGGATGGTGCTCCTCAAAGGATTTGACGAACGAGGATTTGTTTTCTACACAAACTACGAAGGAAGAAAGTCTATTGACCTGGCGGCGAACCCCCAGGCGGCAGTGCTGTTCTTCTGGGTCGAGCTTGAACGTCAGGTTCGTATCGAAGGAACCGTCGAGAAGACATCGAAGCAGGAATCGGAAGAGTATTTCAAGACACGGCCCCTTGAGAGCCGCTTGAGCGCATGGGCTTCAAAGCAGAGTTCTATCATCCCCAGCCGAAGCTTTCTGGAACAGAAGATGTCAGATCTGGAGCATCGGTATGGGAATCGGGAGATCCCTCTCCCTCCGTTTTGGGGTGGCTTTCGGATTCAACCACAGGTCTTTGAATTTTGGCAGGGTCGTGAGAACCGTTTACACGATCGTGTTCGATACATGCGCCAGGGGGGTGTTTGGCAGATCGAACGTCTTTCCCCTTAACGCTGTCGCCGACCCAATCCAGTAACATGCTGCAGCGATCAAAGTCTTTTTCAATGGACGTTTTCTTTAGGATCTCACCGTGGACTTAATGGGTTCTGCGAGATTATTGCTCCTTGCACTGGCGATCATTGCGTTCTTCTACACTGCAAGACGCCTGAAGGGAATTCTTCTCCCCGCATTGGTGCTCATCGGCACGGGATTTGCCCTCTTCATGGTCGACTTGATCCTTCGGTCGTTCTTCGGCAGCGGTTTCCTCTTCGAGACATCCTCAGATAGTTCCACAGCATTCATCAGCCTTATCGCCAGCTATGTCGGCCAGATTGTGGGATTGATACTTCTCCTGTTCGGGTTCTATCGCGTCAATCGGGTGGTCATCGACATTACGGAACGACAGCGGATTGAAGATGAGCAACGGATCATCAGTCAGGCGCTGGAAGAAAGTGAAAAGCGGTACAGGAAGTTCTTTGAAGAAGATCTTGCCGGGGATTTCATCGCCACTCCCGACGCGCACATTCTTGCCTGCAATCCCTCGTTCGCGAAAATGTTGGGCTACTCCTCGGTCTTCGAAATTATGAATTCCGACGGCCTTGGTCTCTATGAAAGTCCGCGGGCGTACGAGAACTTCCTCGAGGTGCTTCGCAAACACCGGAGTCTCAGCAACTATCAAATGGTGATGAGGCGGAGGGATGACTCGCCGGTCTACGTCGTTGGAAATATCAGCGCAGAGTTCAACGAACAGGATGAGCTGATCAAGATTCAGGGGTTTGTCATCGATGAATCGGAGCGCGTCAGAGTTGAGCAGACGCTTCGCACAAGCGTTGAACAGTTCCGGAAAGTTTTTGAAGAGGGACCCGTCGGGATGATGATGGTGACCCTGCAAGGCGAAATCATCAAGGTAAACAACGCGTTCTGTGCGATGGTGGGATATCCTGAGACCGAATTGCGCCGCCTCACGATCGACGGAGTGACGCATCCTGACGATGTTCGGAAGGACCTCGAGCGCATGCAGCTGCTCTTGAGCGGAGAGATAGCCACCTACCGTACGGAAAAACGGTTTATGACAAAGCGAGGTGATGTCATCTGGGGCCTTCTGACGGCCTCCGTGGTGAAAGAGGCTGATGGCACTCCGCTGTACGGGTTGCGTATCGTGGAAGACATCACGGCCCGCAAACGGGGAGAGGAAGAGCTGGAACAATCGCTCTCGGTGCTACGTGCGACGTTTGAGGCCACCCCCGCATCGATCATGGTCGTCGATCTGCAGGGAAGGCTGATAAACTACAATCTGCGTGTGGTGGATATGTGGGGAATACCGCAGGACCTGCTCATGGATCGCGATGAGAAAAAGATCATCAACTTCATGTTGAAACAGGTTGAGGATCGCGAGTCGTTCCTGTCTACGATCAAAGGTGCGTATGCACATCCCGAGGTCGAGAGCTTTGATGTCGTAAGACTGACCGATGGAAGGGTAATCGAGCGGTATTCGAAACCGCAGCGCGTGGCCGGAAAGACCGTAGGGAAAGTGTGGGCTTTTCTCGATTCAACTGAGCGTATCAGGTCCGAGGAGCGCATTCGCGCATCGGAAGAGAAGTACAGAACCCTCTTTGAAGAATCGAAGGACGTGGTGTTCATCAGCACCCCGGGCGGGAGATTTCTCGACATCAATCAGGCGGGTGTCGAACTCTTCGGCTATTCCAGCAAAGAGGAGCTCCTGAGCGCTGACATCTCTCGGGATCTCTACACAGTCCCGGTTGATCGCGAAAAGGCGCACCGAGTGCTCGAGCGGGAAGGCTACATCAAAGACCACCCGACCGTCGCTAGGACCAAGGACGGGCGTTCGCTGGTCGTTCTCGAGACCACGACGACGGTTCGTGGTCCTACTGGAGAGGTCATCGCCTATCGGGGCATTTTACGGGATGTCACCGAACAACGCCGGCTTGAAGATCAATTGCGGCAGGTTCAGAGAATGGAGAGTGTTGGAACGCTGGCCGGCGGAATCGCCCATGATTTCAACAACATTCTTTCCATTGCCGTAGGCTATCTTGCCAGGCTGGACGGGCCCGACGTCTCCCAGGAGGCGAAAGCCCACACACTGGAATCGATCAGGAAGGCTCTTGCACGGGGGACGGGATTGGTTCAGCAATTGCTGACGTTCGCTCGAAAGACCAGCGGCGTGTTCGAAGCGGTCTGGGTCAACGAAGTCATTCGGGATTTCACAAAACTTCTCTCGGATACGTTTCCGCCGAATATTCATTTTGAACTCGACCTTGACGAAAACCTGCCGCTTCTCCTTGCTGACGCGGGACAGTTGCAGCAAGCCATGCTTAACCTCTGCATCAACGCGCGTGATGCGATAATGGAACAAGAGTCGTTTGAAAGACTCGGCGGGACTGTCAGCATCGACTCGAGCGTGGTCGACAGGGATGCGTTGATCGAGCGCTTCCCGACTGCGAAAGAGGATCGCTATGTCCTGATCCGTGTGCGTGACACTGGATCAGGAATGGATGAGTCGACGAAGGGGCGGATCTTTGAACCGTTCTTCACGACAAAACCACAAGGGAAGGGGACGGGGCTCGGACTTGCTGTGGTGTACGGGGTGGTCAACGGCCATCAGGGCTTTGTCGATGTTGACAGCGCCCGTGGCAAAGGGACGGCGATCTCTCTCTATTTTCCGGTGCAGCCGGTGGAGGCACCTGTTGCTCCGGACAAATCAATGATTGAGCCGCCGCGCGGTGCTGGTCAGACAGTACTGGTGGTCGAGGATGAAGAGATGCTTCTTGATCTTCTCGAGACACTGCTTGAGGAACAAGGCTACAGAGTATTGACAGCTCGTGACGGTCAGGAAGCGGTTGACATCTACAGGCAATTTGGAGATGGAATCAGTATCGTGCTGTCCGACATGGGATTGCCTAAACTCGGCGGTTGGGAAGTGTTCCGGCAAATGAAGGAAATGAATCCGAAAGTGCGCTGCATCCTCGCGAGCGGCTATTTCGACCCCGACCTGCGTGTGCAGATGGTCAAGGAGGGAGCGGTTGACTTTGTCCAGAAACCATATGTCCCCAACGTCATTCTCGCTCGCATCGGTGAGGTAATTAATAATTTTGTCCCCAGCGAACAGGGAAGCAAATCGTGAGTGTGTGCTCGCCGTCAAAAGTGTCTTGCTATTGTTCTTCCTTTTCCCTATGTTTTCTGCCAGTTGTTCGTCCATTTCTCTCTAGTAACGGAGCGTTATCGAGCAATTCGCTACCATACCAATGCATTGATTCCTCGAGAATTGGTTCTCGGTTCTTATACAGTTACATCTCGTAGAGCAGCGTGAAACACGGTAGCGAGTTACGGAGTTCGATGACGTGGGAAGGGCATGGTCCGGCCATGGAGAGGGTGATGGGCGCAACAGCAGCCATCGCCTTCTGCTTTGCCTTCCTCCTGTATTTCCTTTTCCCCAAAGAACGCTCATTTGCTGAGCCAAACGGCCTCGCAGAGAGTTTTACGATTATCGCACCCTCAGAGAGCTGTACTGTCCGCGATGCTCTCGGATCTGAGTCACTGATTCCAGACCTGATTGCGTTTCAAGATACGACAAAGCGAATCTCCACTGGCGCTCTTAGTCGCCGAGCGCGAGCCCTTCTCCAGAAACGGTCCACAGTCGATACCACCACAGTAAAGTCCGCCGCAAAGATCCTTGAGATGATCAAAGCGTTGCCGCGCGACTCTTCTGCTCGTTTGCTCCATTTTGGCCACGTGCGTCGTGATGTCCCCACGGTCGATCTCTCGCAGGAACCGACACATCCCATGTACTTGCCGGATCCGTTCAGCATCCGTACTCAACAGGCCCTCGACTCTACCCGGTTCCTCTACCACGTTCGAAAAATCTTCGGTACCACGGACACGCGTGTTCCGCTCGATTTGACGCTTGATGAGTACCGTCAACTCCGGCTGAAACAACTCATTCGGAAGAATTGGGAAGAAGCGGCACGTGCGTATCAACTCGAATCGGAGAAGAAGAAAGGTCTGGGGGATCTCTTTGGGTCAGTGACGAATATCGAAATTCCTGTACCGAAAAATCCTCTGTTCAGCATTTTTGGACCGAACAAGATCGTTCTCAGCATCAACGGGGCGGTGGACATCCACGGAGCATTTCGAAACACATCGTCCGACCTGTTTGTAAACAATCCGCTCGGGCAGAGTCGCAGCGAACCTGACTTCAGCCAGGAAGTCCAGGTGAACGTGAAGGGGCTGATTGGAGATAAGCTCAACATCAACGCCGACTGGAATACGCAGCGGACGTTCGAGTATGAGAACCAGCTCAAAGTCCAGTACAAAGGGTATGATGACGACATCATTCAGAGCGTAGAAGCTGGAAATGTCTCCCTGGCGACGAATTCATCATTCGTCTCGAGCAGTTCGGCCCTCTTTGGCATCAAGGCCGGATTCCAGTTCGGTCCTCTGAAACTCACGACCGTTGCTTCACAGAAGAAGGGCCAGATCAAGGCCCTCGCTGTGTCCGGCGGCGGTCGGCCGACGCCGTTCGAAAAGCGGGCGACGGACTACTCTCATGACCACTATTTTATCGATACCACGTACATCGCCTGGTTCGACTCGTCGTTTCTTTACATCCCTCCCAAGGTCAACCCGAGCAAGCAAATAAAGGACATGGAGGTGTGGGTCTCTCGTATCGGCAACCAGGATCCAAACGAGCGAGACGCGGTGGCGTTTCTGGATTACTACAGAGTGCTGGCAGTACAAAAGGATGATGCCCTCCGCAAACAGCCGTATGACATGGTACCGGGCGAGGTGGAGGTCGGCCGTTTCATTCGTTTGGATCCCGGCGACTACATCTATCACGAGTATGCCGGCTACATCACTCTCAACAGGTCGCTCCAGCCGGAGCAGGCGATTGCCGTTGCCTATACGTTGCCCGACACGATCACTGGGCGACTTCCGATGGACGTGGGGACATTCAGCACGCGCGATACATCGCACGCCAAACTTGTATTGAAGCTGGTCCGTCCTCAGAAGTTAGGACCTCAGTTCGCTGCAGCATGGCGGATGATGCTCAAAAACATTTATCCTCTCGGGGGTCGGGGGATCAAGAAAGAGGGTTTCGACCTGAAGATATTGTACGAAGTTTCGGGAAAGGATCCGCAGGACAACATCCAGGGGGCATACAATCTGCTCGAAGTGTTCGCGCTCGACCGATATGGGGAATCTCCCGGATCGCCACCCGACGGCAAATTCGATTACTCCCCGGGAATGACGATCGACGAGTCCCGCGGCGAACTGATTTTCCCCCGTGCGGAGCCGTTCCGTGAGGGCATTCGTCGGTATTTTCTATCGAAGAACCGATCAATTGCGGACGCCGATACCTTTGTGTTCGCCGAGGTCTACGATACGACCTTCAACGGTGCCTCCAACAGCCAGCGGAACAAATTCCTGATCCGGGGATCGATCACTTCATCCATCGCGTCATCGTACTCCATCGGGTTCAACGTTGTCGAAGGAAGCGTGAAGGTTGTGGTCGACGGCAATCAGGCGCAGCTTAACACTGACTACTCCGTTGATTACATTTCGGGCCAGGTGACGATCAAGAACCAATCTCTGCTTTCCCCAGGGAGAAACCTCTCAATCGAATACGAGGCGAATGACCTGCTTCAGTTGGCATCCAAATCACTGCTTGGTGCCCGGGGAGAGCTTGATGTGGGAAAAAATTCCGCCTTCGGTTTCACTATCATGAACATGAGCCAGCAGTCATTGAGCGACAAGATCCGGCTGGGGGAAGAGCCAATCAGTAACACCATTTACGGACTCGATGGAAACACAACACTGAATCTTGATCTCTTGACCCGGGCACTCAACTGGCTCCCGGGGATCCAGACAAACGCCCCCTCGAGCATCATGGTCAAAGGCGAAGTGGCGTACATGTCGCCCAATCCGAATACGAGACAAAGTCCCATCCCTATTGACGCGGGAGTGTCAGTGGCGTATATCGATGATTTCGAAGGAGCCCGTCGGACCATGCCGCTCGGCGTCGGCTATGGCGGCTGGGGCAACGCGAGCGTGCCCGACTTTATCGCCGGGTTGGATGAACCTTTCAAGTTGTCGCCGGCTGAAAAGATGGAATACAAGGCAAAAATGGTGTGGTTCAACTTCCCTCCGGGAGACGTTGTCGTAACCGACATTTGGCCTAAGAAGGAAGTAGCCCGCGGAAGCGAGGCGGTGACTGTTCTCAATCTCTGGTACCAGCCGGGCAAGAGGGCTGCATTCAACTATTCGATGGACTTGGAGGGCAAGCTTTGGTCACACCCGCAAAACGCGTGGGCCGGAATCCAGCGACTGATTGGCTCGACTGCCACGAGTCTCGTGGACGAGAACATCAACTTCATTGAATTGTGGGTAAATCTACTGAGAGTGCAACCGACTTTGAAGCTCAACATTGATTTGGGCCTGATCAGCGAAGATGTCGTTCCAGATAACAAACTTGACACAGAAGACGGGATCGATGGCGCGACTCGCACTGGCATTCTGCGTCAGGGGGAAGACGTTGGCCTCGATGGACTCTCGAATGACCAGGAGAAGCAGGCCTATCCAGATTTCATCCGGAAGTATACCCAATATACTACCGACCCATCGGGAGACGACTGGGTGCGTCCGCCGGCATCATCCGGGTACTACGCCGACTATGAGGGGATCAACGGAACTGAAGGAAACTCCGCGAGCGATGTCGGTCGCTTTCCGGACACCGAAGATCTGAATCGCAACAATGTGCTGGACCGGGCAAACAGCTATTTCGAATATGAGGTATCACTCGATCCGACGAGTTCGGACTTCCGCCACTATCTGGCAGGCGGAAACAACGGTTGGTATCAGATTCGCATTCCTCTCAATGAATACAAGCGGACGGTCGGGGATCCGACGTTCGGAAGCGTGGAAGCATTGCGCGTCTGGCTCACGGGAGCACAGGACACCACAATTCTGCGAATTGCGGAGTTCAATCTGGTCGGCAATCAGTGGGAAGAGTTGGTGAAGAACGACAGCACGTTCCGCATCAGCGTTGTCAACATCGAAGACAACCCTGACTACATTTCGCCACTTCCCCGGTTGCGCGATCCAAACCAACCTGATCAGGTAGTACTCCTCAACGAACAATCGTTGAACCTGAACGTCAATGGTCTCAAGGACGGGGAGTCGCGCCAGGCCATTAAGCGATTTCCAATCCGGCCGCTGGACTTGTTCAGCTATCGTGCGATGAGAATGTTTGTGCATGGCGATACGGCCTTTGGAAGGCAGATTCATTACGTTGATACGACAAACTACGATCTGGAATTCTTCCTCCGGTTCGGCGACGATTCTCTCAACTACTACGAATACCGTGCACCGATCCGGCCGGGTTGGGATCCAAACGACGCCAACATTATTTTCGGTGAGATCACAGCGATCAAACTGGGCCGGGACAGCGTGAAATCATTGAGCGCACGGGTGCCGACGTCGAACGGTCCGCCGGGCTCGACGTATCAGGTCCGTGGCCAGCCGACGCTCACCAATGTCCGG
>JAPLFP010000119.1 GCA_026390585.1 Ignavibacteriales bacterium
CGCGAGTTCTGAACTCCGAAACTGAAGCGCACTGATTCATATGCGGCAACTTCGGTTAACCCCATGGCTACAAGAACATGAGAAGGTCGCGGGTCGCTGGAGGTACAGGCCGAGCTTTGAGAACAGCTAATGCCCTTTTCGTCGAGTCGTGCAACAAGCATCCGACCGTCGACCCCGGGGAAGTGGATATTTGAAGTATTGCAAACTCTCTCTTCAATAACACCGTTGACCTTGGCCGAAGGCAGTTCCCTGAGAACAGATCTCTCAAACAGGTCACGGCACTCGGTCATTTCTCGAATAGATAGGTCTAGCGATCTTCGTCGCACATCTGCGGCCAAGCCGAATGCAGCTATTCCAAGGAGATTTTCGGTTCCGCCCCGCAAATGGTTTTCCTGTCCTCCTCCTACAATGACGGGACGAAGCAACTTCCTGCTTTTCGCGAACAATGCCCCGACACCTTGGGGTCCATTTATCTTGTGAGCAGTGAAAGAGGCTAAGTCGAAATTCTCGAGGTCCAAGTCAAGATGCATCTTGCCGAGAGCTTGCGCAGCGTCGCAGTGGAAAAGTGCTCCTTGGCTATGGGCGATGTCGCGAAGCGTTTTGACGTCATGTACGACCCCGGTCTCGTTGTTGACTAGCTGAATTGACACCAACGCGGTACGCCATGTGACGAGTCTCTCGAGATTGCGTGCAACCACTCTGCCACACTCGTCAACCCCGACTTCAACTACCTTAATGCCACGTTCTCTGAGAGCATTCGCACAAGCTCGAATCGAAGAGTGCTCAACTGTGGATATAATGATCTCAGGTCTTTCCGGAAGCAGACTCAAGGCAGCAGAAAGTGCCATGTTGTTTGCTTCAGTCCCGCTTGAAACGAAATAAAGCTGATCCGACAAGCAGTTGAGGGCCGAAGCAAGTTGTGACCGAGACGTCTCAACTAATCTACGCGCTTCAGCCCCACGGGCGTGGGGGCTAGATGGATTGGCGGGCGGGTGTCGAATGAGCTCGGACAGGAAATCGGCGACCGCAGGCAGAAGAAGAGTCGAAGCGTTGTTGTCGAGATAGATTGAGTGTCCTGCCTGCACACTCGGAGTATACCGCTGGAAGTCAATAGGTGCAACTTCCAGCAGACGTTTCAAAGGCTTTGTTCGATTTTCGCTACTATACTCGCTTTGGCCACTGTCCCGAAAGGGAGTCGCAGATCAAGGAGCTTCTTCGCTACCCGGCTCTCCTTATCATCTTTTTGGACATTTTGGATGTTCAGTATAAAGTCTTTTCCCACAAGTAATTCGGGATTGTCCGAATCTGAATGATCAAACACACGTATCCTCTGCTCCTTCAAGTCTATTTTCACTCTAGTTTTGAGCCTGGGCCTTTCATCTGAATCCAATCCATCGAATATGAACAGCGTAATCTTCGGAGAGTTCTTGTGAACCTTGATCATGTCTACAGAGGCAAGGTCTCCGTAGAAGAGCTCGCTTATCCTTGTCAGGATTTGAAGTGTGGGCGGAAGGCGATCAATCATCCGTGCCGCTACAAAGTATCCGGCAAATGTGTTGAGCCCAAAAGGCTGTGCCCCGGCAAGCCTC
>JAPLFP010000248.1 GCA_026390585.1 Ignavibacteriales bacterium
CGAACTGGGTATCATCGTTGTCAGGGCTATCATCCTTATAGAGGCACCAGTGCCAGTCGGTCGCACCAAGTTCCACGCCGTTGACTTTGGGGGTTTGGAGCATCACAAGCCCAAACACTCCGATCGGGGCATTCCACTCGACCGAGCGTGCGTGCGTGTTGTAGGCGTGGATCCGGTTCCATTTCTTTTCGAAAACGAGACGGATGTAGTTGTAGTCGTCAGGGTCATCGTACCCGCCAGGTTCTATGTCTGCATACATGCCAAAGAAAAGGCTGTCGTAGGTCCGGGTGGAGTTGTTCGTGATCTGAAAAGTGAAGTAGATCATATCCCGAACGGACTTCTGGCTGAACGCGTATCCGGTTTGGTTGACCTGGATTCCAAGAACCTTCCTGTTGTTGTTGGAGTCGCTGTAGACGCAGTAGCTGTCCTGATTAGAAACGACAATCGGCTTACCAGAGGCGTCCTTCACCGGCCATCCCGTTCGGGGCCAGGTTGCGGGCTTGTCGCTGAAGGCGATCCTTGCGCTGTCCGGGTTGGCGTAGCCCCGGACGGCTTCCCATTCCTCATTCGTTGTGAAGCGGCCCTGAATCACATTTCCCGGGATACCAACGAAGGGGGCAACCCGGTAAATGTATTCATGGAGACTGCCGATGGGGAATTCGCCCGACACCCCCTGAGACAATGTCCGGGCATAGAGCTTCCCTCGATTTTCGAAGAATGAGCCTATGTTGCTCTTGTTGTGAATGCCTCCAGCCCGGTCTGTGATCCCGAGCGTCTTCGCAAGTCGGTCTTTACTCTCTCCCTCCTTGCCGTCAATTTTGCCCTGCCCGAACAATCCGAGAGGAATCACAAAGCAAGCGGCGAAAAGAATACCAAAAAATGTTTTCATAGTGGTCAGCTCTCGATGAAATTGTTAGAATCCAAATCGTGCGCCTAATCGAATCCGACGCGGCGGTCCGAAGTTGCTGGGGTCCTGAATATACTCCTGCGAATAGCCGCTGGAAGTCGTCACATCGGGCTCACCAGTATCCGAATACACGTACAGGACATTCTTGTGGTTCGTCAGGTTGAGGATTTCAGCGAAGATGGTAAGCTTGGTTGGTCCGAACTTCCATTCCTTGCTGATCTGGGCATCAACAGAGTAGGTCATCGGCATTCGGGCGGAGTTCCTTTCGATGTAGCTGATCGCCCTGCCGCCGGGCTGCGGCGTGTACGGATATCCGCTGCTCGCCCTGATAACGAAATTCCAAATGGTATTCTCCAACGGATAGACTCCGAAAAGGCTGAACCCGGTTTGCGCAGGCAAGTAAAGATTTGCATTCAAATTGAACATGTGCGGTTTGTCGAATCCCAGCGGATACAACAGCGTCGACTTGGTCGTCCCGGGATAGTCTTGCGTCTCCGACGAAGCACTCCCCTTTGCGACCGAATACGTGTATGTCATCGAACCAGAAAGGTATTTTGTCCTCCTCAGGTCCATGCGCACTTCAAAGCCTTTGATGTTCGCATACGCTTCATTGACGTACAACGTGTAACCGACATAGCGGTTCTCGACGAAGGGAAAGTAGTACTGTGTGCCGACGAGTCCGATGACGTCTTTGTAGTAGGCAGTAAATGAACCAGCGATGGCATCTCCGAACTGATGCGAGATTCCGACCTCATAGGCCGTGGTTCTCTCGGCGTCGAGATTCGGCTGCCCGAAGATCGGCTCACGGACTTTGATGTCGTATTGAGAATTCTCGTAGAGGCGAGTATAGTCTGGATTCTGGAAAAAGTGCCCGTAGGAAAAGTGCAGCGACGTCTTGTCACTGATGGGATGCGCCACGCCCAAACGCGGACTCCATTGCAGCTTGGGCTTTGATGCCACCACCGAATTCGGATCTAGAGGATTGCTCCGAAAAGGAGACAGCTGGTCGGCATAGTCAAACCGCAGGCCAAGATTCATCACAAAGGCATTCATCTCAATTTTGTCCTGGGCATAGACAGAACCTTCAAGAGGCTCCTTTGTGAAGTCAGTGACATACGGGAAGTTTCTTTTCGGGTCGTAGACATCGAAATACTTCAACTTGTGTTTCTTCACTTCGAACCCGGACTTGATCTCGTGACTTCTATTGACCTGCCATACGAGATCACCCTTCGCGTTGAATGTCTGAGTCCGATTGTCTGTCAGCTCGATTGGATCCCTCTTTCCGTAGAACTCGTCCCCATATCCCGCAGGTGAGTAGCTCCACTGATCGAGCCCAAGGTATTGCGACGTATCCTTGTCGACTCCAGAATAATACGATTGGTTGAAGTACGAGAAGTGCAGGTCATAGAAGAAGTTCGGGGCAACAGTGTGGGTGATCGACCCGATGACCTGACGGCTCTTTTCCCGCGCCCTGAGGTACTGGTCGGGGATATACTTCCATGAATGATTGTACGGCCGACGATCCTCATCACCGTAGCGCCAGGTGAGCACAGCCTTCAGCTCTGGGGCGATCCTCCCGGTGGCTTTTGCCATCATCGAGCGCGTATAATCCGAACCGAATGGCAGCCAGCTGCTCCGGGCATCGCGTTCGCCAGTGACGAAGAAAGAAGCGTAGTCTCCAACCAGCGGCCCGCTGAGTGTCGCGTCCACGCGGTTTTCGCGATAGCTGCTGTAGGGAGCAATTCCGAACTCGCTCGTCCGACCCTCGATGTTGCCTGTGAAAGTTTTTCCCCCCTCCCGGGTAATGATGTTGACCACGCCGCTGAGCGCATTTCCGTACTCCGCGTTGAACGTGCCACTCAGAAAGTTGAGTTCCGAAATCGCCTCGTTACTGATCTGAGTCGCGAGACCGCCCATGACGGGGTCGTTGACATACATACCATCGATGAGGAATGCAACCTCGTTTCCGCGTCCACCGCGCACATACAGCGTGTTGCCACTCGAGACGACGCCAGCCTGCATATTCAGCACTTCGATGAAATTCCTCACAGGCAGGACCTGCATCTGTTCATTGGTAACGATGTAGGACGTTGACGTCATGTCCTTCTGAATCATGGGCCGTTCGGCCTGGATGACAACTTCTCCCAAGAGCACCGACGACGCGTCCAGGGCTACATCGAGAGTTGTCGTCTGGTCAACGATCACCCTCGAACCATTGATCGCTTTCGAAGTGTAGCCGATCATGGTCACTCGTACAGTGTACGTTCCAGGGGGGATATTCAAAATGACGTACGAACCGTCGACGGCGACGGAAGCCCCGAGCGTTGTACCAACGAGAACAACATTGGCTCCGACGAGCGGTTCGTTGGTTGTTCGATCCGTGATCCTTCCGGCGATCTTGCCCGTCGTGCCTGCAAATGCCAGGAGAGGAACGGCCAAAACAATGAACATCACTATTCGTTTCATGAAAGACCTCTGTGAGACAGTGAATGGGTTACATCACGCTTTTCATGTATGCATCGACCCGCGGCATCGATGCTGCCCCAGAATTGACCTCGCACCCCCAAAAGAAGCAGAGCTGAGGCGCTCGTGAGAGCATCATCCTTTGTCAACGTACTCTTCGGTCTGCTTCAGGATTTGAGTTGATTCCATGAACATCTTGGAAGCAGCCGGCTTGTTCTTCAGGGCGACATCCGTCACCAGAGCATTAATCACAACCGAGATTGCAGAGATGGAATTCGTATGAAGCATGTTCTCCGTCTGAACAGCCAAAACGTGATTTGCATGGAAGGTAATCGGTGAAGTCAACTTGTCGGTGATCGTCACGACGCTCAAGCCCCGTTGCCGCGCATACTTTGCCGCGTCGATCGTCTCTTTGGAGTATGGCGGGAAGGAAAATCCCACAACCACATCCCCTCGTCGGGCAAGCGCCAGATGCTCAACAAACCGCAGTTTGCCGCTGGCGAGCGCCTGCGATTCTATGCCTACTTGAATGAGTTCGTATGACAGAACCTCTGCCAGAAGCGACGACACGCCAATTCCCATCGTGTACACGCGACGCGCACTCAGGAGAGCCTCGACCGCGCCACTGAACGTGCTCCGATCGATGTAGTGCACTGTGCGATCGATATTATGCACTTCATGTTGCGCCACGAGGGTCAGAGTTTCATCGGGTTTCAGTTTCCCGAGGTCGATCATATAGCGGTCCGGAGCGCGGATGGTCGATTGCACGGCGTCGAGGACCTCATTCTGCAGCTCCGTGAATCCCTGGTACCCCAGGCTCTGGGCAAACCGAACAATCGTCGCTTTGCTTACCTTGAGAGCCTTCGACAACGAGTCCGTTGTGAGAAAAGCCAGATCATGAGGCTGTTTCAGAATAAAGTCCGCCACGCGTTGTTGATTCAACGGGAGGCGCTGGTACGCTTCAAGAATCTTGCCCTTGAGCGCCTCGGGCATCCCGTTGAGATTGCTCTTATGTCTGCTGAATCCTGACATTAGCGTATCAGCACCATCCTCTTCGATTCAATCAACGAACCGGCCTTGAGAACATAGAAATACACTCCGCTGGAGAGCCCAGTGGCATCGAAGGTTGACACGTACTCCCCTGCATCGAGCTGCTGGTTCACGAGAGTTCTGATGTTTCTCCCCAGAGCGTCGTACACCGTCAGCGTCACGTTGCTTCGCGCCGTAAGCATGAACCTGATTTGAGTCGACGGATTGAACGGGTTGGGATAGTTCTGTTCCAGCGCGAATTGCGTGGGAACGATCGCCGTGGTCTTCTCGACAGACGTCACCAACTTGCTGTACTTCGTTTGCGCAGAATCCATCACCGCGATTGCTTCAGCTGCGGATGCCCCGAGACCTATTGCGAAATATACATCTGCGGAGTCTTTCGGTGCCAAGTTGTAAAGACCGGCATTCATCTGAACAGCACTTCCGTCAGGTCCAGCAGTGAGAAGCGTGTCGAACTTCGTGTAGGCGGACATGACATAACGAGCAGAGTCAGTCGCGGCATCACTAGAAGGGTCTGCCGGTGAATACACAGCCCAATCCATAATTCGCATTGAGAAGAGGTTCTTGTTAAGAAGCTTCTGAGAAACGTAAACCGGAGTACCGGTGCGGTAGAAATAGTACGTGGATTTGGCGGTGTTATAGACAACCGTCTCCCCGCCATAGGTGTTTGCAGGCGACGGACTTGCGAAACTGCTGATGTAAAGTGGAGCAGTCACTGTAGAATCGTTGTACACCCTGTAGCGATAGATAAGATATTTCGCATTCTTCCATAGATAGACGGTCATCTGAACTCTCACGTTCGGCGGCTGTATTGGAGCATATTTATTGTCAGTAACAACGCGCGCGGCGGAATCAGCTCCGCTGCCAGCGATCATTTGTGGGAGGTAGCTCGTCGCGTTCGCATTCTCATTGTAGTCAAAGACGGCGTTTTTGTTCAAAGCAACGATCGGATTGATTCGGTTCATGTGACGAGTTGCGGTTGCGTACGGAAACTCACCCACCCGCAACCGTGCATATTTGTCTAGTGTAAATCCAATCGCACCTGTACCGGTTGTAACCTGTGCCTCCCCCACGGCAATGGTTAGGAGAACAAGCACGACGGATGCGACGATGAACTGTACAGACCGTTTCATAAACCCTCCATTGAAAATGTGAGTGGAAGAAATGCCTGAATATTTGAACGATTACTTTCTTAGAGCGGTCCCCACTTGATCGTGACCGCTATCGCAATAAAGATCATCCCGACACCATAGAGGATGACCTGCAAGGGGATGACCCACTTCAACCATTTCTCGTATGGAATCTTCGCGATCGCCAACACGCCCATCGTGACTCCCGACGTGGGGAGAATAAGACTGTTGAACCCATCGCCATATTGAAAAACCAATACAGCAGTCTGTCTCGTGATTCCCAGGAGATCGGCCAGGGGAGTCATAATTGGCATGCTGAGTGCCGCCTGTCCGCTGCCAGAGGGGACCAGAAAATGAAGCGTGAACTGCACAACCAGCATCGCATAGGCGGAGATGATGGGGTGTGCCTGGCGCACAATTCCAGTCATTGCATCCAGTATCGTATCGATGATTTTGCCTTCCGTTGCGATGACCAGAATTCCCCTCGAACACGCGACAACGAGTGCGGCGGTCAACATGTCCTTCGCGCCAGAGACAAACGAATCGGAAAACTCTTTCATCGATAAGCGGCCAACGATTCCCGCGAGGATGCCCATGCCAAGAAAGAGCGCACCAATCTCCGTGATGTACCAATCGAATTTCAAGGCGCCAACGACAAGTGATACCAATGTGGCCGCCAGCACGAGGAGCACAACCTTTTGACGCGTCGAGAGAGCGCTCAGAAGCGTCGGATCTTTCTTCTCCCCCCTGTCATTGTCGAGCACAAATACCGGGCTCAGCCTGGGATTCTTTTTGATTTTCGCGGCATAGCGCGAGACGAAAACGATCGCAAGGATGGTGAATACCACCCACATCACAAGTCGGAATTCAATTCCCGAAAACAGCGGCAAGTCTGCGATGCCCTGCGCCACTCCGACGGTAAACGGATTCAGAAACGCAGCAGCAAATCCTGTCCCGGCTCCGACAAATGGAATCGCCACACCTACAATGGAGTCGTAACCGAGAGCACGCGCGAACGGTATGAAAATGAGAATGAACGCCAGCACCTCCTCACTCATACCGAATGTCGCCCCGGCAAGTGAGAAGAGAGACATGAGGATGGGAATCATTACCTTCTGTAACACCGTGCTCTTCTCAACGGCACCTGCAAGAACTTCAATGCCGCTATTCACCGCTCCCGTCGCATTGACGACGCCGAACGATGCGCCGGCAACGAACACCAGCACGATAACAAACGCGGCCTGCACGAAACCTTTCACAGGAGCCGCAAGGATCTTGCCGATCCCTTGGGGCTGCGACGCGACCTGCGTATACGTACCGGGTACAACGACCGTACGTCCATCCTTCTCCGTCCGCTTGAACTCACCGGCCGGAACTATCCAGGTGAGCACACCGAAGAGAACGATGATCGAAAAGATGAGAACTAAGGTCGGTGGAATCTTCATCCAATTATTCCTTGGAACCTATTTAGAAAAAGAAACAAGGCAACGAGTCATTGCGAGCAGTTTTTGCGAAGTGACTTCTTTTGTCATCCCCGCACGCCTGCGTGCCGAAACGTGCCTACGCACCGGAGTGCTACGGCACGCAGGTGCGCCGCACTTCGGCGTGCAGGCATATCGCTAGTGGCCTGCCCGCCGAAGTCCAAAGGACGTAGGCGGGGGATCCAGAACGTGAATTGCATCGGCCACGGGCAATTGTGAAGCTCAATTCTGGATTCCCGACTAAAGTTCCGCTTTCTGAATCCCGCTCGCAAGCGGAATCCAAGAGCGGGACATTCGGGAATGACGGGGGTCGGGTATAGTCTGCTTCGTCGCTTCGCTCCTCGCAGTGACTGGGTTCTATGTCGTTGCTCTGCGTCCTCGCGATTATGCTGACAGTTTTTGAAATGCCTTTTAGTTAGACAGCCGAATGACTTTCTTGGATTTGAGGTCGTAGACAGAGCCGGCGCGCAGGACGCTCATTCGGATATCAGAGGCACGGAGCCCATACCCAGTTGCGTCACGCTTGACCTCGGCATTCGTGGCGTCATAGACGAGAACAGTGGATCTACCGAGGACTTCAAACGTATGATCCGGTTTTAACCAGATGGCAGTGGCTTCGTCAATACCCACTCCGACCTTCGTCGGGTGCTCGAGAATGACGCTGATGAGCCTGTTGCTCCTCCGTCGTATCAGGAAATGCTGATCAACGATGGCGTCGTCGATGAAGCCGAACCCGTCGATGGTGATGACATTCTCCGCTTCGATCTTGTTCCAGGAGGAATCCCTCGTCGGCCGACGCTCGTCACCGGTGAGCATAATGGCACTCATGACGGCGGCTCCAGCGCTGGTACCACCGAGCACGGCGCCCTTCATGTACAGCTCGTGCAGCCGTTGTTCCGTCCGCGTCCCTTTCAAGACCCCGGTCAATCGCGCCTGATCACCACCCCCGAAATAAACCCCCGTGACGCCATCGAGAAGAGCGAGCACTGAGTCGCTGTTCGCCTGCTTTTTGTTGATGTTGAGATGCAGGACGGTACCTGCGCCGAACTTCTTCATATCTGCAATGCGCTCACCGGCGTAGCTGTCCCCATATTCGCTCGCCATCGGGAAGAAGACGATCTTGGATTTCTCGCCGCCTGCCAATTGAACGAATGGATTCATCACATCCGGTCCTCTGTCGCCACCGCCAATGATGATGAGGTTTCCCTTCGGACTGTCCTGGGCAGCCAACGGGACCAGAGCCATCATGACGAGAAGCAATCCGAGAACGACGAGAACACTAGTCCGCGAGCTTGACAAGTTCATGTGCGATCTCCGAGGATTTGAAAAGGTCTTCGAGAAGGAAGAATTCTTCAACAGAATGTGGTTTTTGCGCGCCGATGCCAATATTGACGGCTGGTATTCCTCTAGCGTTGTACTTGTTCGCATCGCTGCCGCCCATATAACGGATTGGCTCCGGTGTCAAGCCCGCACGGCGAATCGCGCCTTCCAACTCTGCCACCGCTGGCGCGTCCGGCTTGTGAACGTACGGTTCAAAATCAGAATATGCACTGAAGACCGACCGTCCGAGACCGTCGACCGATGCGTGAAAGGTCTGCTCGATCTTGCGGAGCTCTTCACGAATCCGATCAGGAGAGAATGAACGCACTTCACCTTCGACGGTCACGCGCTCAGGGACAATATTCGTCGCTTCACCGCCATAAATTTTCCCGATGTTCGCCGTCGTCTCTGCGTCGATGCGCCCAAGTCGGATCTTGCTGATCGCCGATGCGGCGAGGGCAATCGCGCTGACACCTTCCTCGGGAGCTACCCCCGCATGGGCAGCCTTGCCGACGAACTGCGCTGTGAAATCATAAAGCCCGACAGACTCGCGGATGAAGATTCCCGGGCGTTTGGAGCAATCGAACACAAACGCGGTAGAAACCTTGTACTTCGAAAGGTCCAGCGCTGCAGCGCCGTACAATCCTGTCTCTTCACCGACGGTGAAGGCCACGAAGAAGTTCTTCTTGGTGCCCGATATCTCCTTGGAATGGAGCAGAAGGTCGACGAGAATTGAGAGACCCATTCGATTGTCTGCGCCCAGAATCGTCGACCCGTCGGAACAGACGCGGTCTTCCTTGACAATGACTTTCAGCGAGCCGGTCGGTTGCACCGTATCGAGATGTGCCTCAAGCATAATTGCTGAAGCATCAGCCCGGAAGCCCGGCGGAAAACAAAGAAGGTTTCCCGTGTTTCCTTTGACAACGGTTGCTGATTGGTCTTCCGTGACCTTTATGCCAGCTGCGCGCAAAATGGTCATTACCTCATCAGCAATTGCGCGCTCCGCATGCGAGACACCATCAATCGGTGCAAGGCGGAGAAAGAGCGAGAGAAGTTCTTGCTGTTGGGAAGTCATGGATAGCACTGAACGGTTTGTTTCAGGAGAGTGGTGTGTCGAAACATTTATTACGTGAAGTTACACCTTTTCCTGTGACTGTCAAGAGCGATCCAGTGTGAATCCGTGAAGAATGGCCCCAAGGGTTAGTGCCGGAGTAGTGATTCTCAAATTTGACAAGGCTCCAGAGCTGCCAGAGGAGGTCTTTGCGGTAGGTGCTACTTGAGCAACAATAGTCTTATGGTCTGGACAAATCTACCAGCCTGCAAACGGGCGAAATAGACACCGCTCGGTGAACCTCCCGCGTCCCATCCAATTCTGTGTATGCCGGCTTGCATCCTGCCATCGATGAGTGTCGCCACTACACGACCAAGTATGTCAAACACCTTCAATGCAACCAATTCTCCGCCGGAGGCGGATCCGCCTT
>JAPLFP010000059.1 GCA_026390585.1 Ignavibacteriales bacterium
TTGCGTGAAGGCATGGCAATTCACGTGGGGATGATCATCGGTTCGGGCATTTTCATCGTTCCCGCGGCGATTGCAGGCCATCTCCACTCGCTGGGCCCGATCCTCCTCGCATGGCTGCTCGGTGGGTTGCTGGTGTTGTTCGGTGCACTAACACTTGCTGAACTGAGTTCGATACTGCCACAAGCCGGCGGCCCTTACATCTACCTCAGGGAAAGCTATGGGCGCATCTGGGGCTTCCTGTACACCTGGAATCACTTCCTCATACAGGCAGCCGGAACGCTCGCCGCTCTCTCGGTGGCATTCGCGACATACTTGGGATATTTCTTCCCAGCACTATCGCCACAAAACAGCCTTCTGCGATACTCGTGGTCGTTTCTCGGATACGCGCACGAGTTCTCGCTTGGGTGGACTCAAATCATCGCAATGGGAACGATCGCCCTTTTGACCTTGATCAACGTCCGGGGGGTCAAGATGAGTGGTTGGGTGATGACAGTATTCACATCTTTCAAGGTTCTCGTTGTGCTTGGGCTGGTGGTCGCAGTGTTCACATCCGGGAAGGGGAGCTCGTTGAATTTCCTTCCCTGGTGGCCCGATCAGTGGACGGGTGAACTTACGTCTGCATTCGGGCTGGCGATGATCTCGGTCTTGTGGACGTACGACGGATGGTCGGTTGTTACCCTCGCGGCCGGAGAGATCAGGGACCCGGAGAGGAATGTGCCCCTCTCACTGTTGTTTGGGACGCTCCTGGTGATCATGCTCTATCTCCTCGTGAATCTTGCCTATGCTTATGTCATACCGATCGAGGCAATGGTGGGTTCGCCGCGCGTCGCAGCTGATGCCGCGCTCATCGTGCTTGGGCCGGTCGGTGCCTCTCTCGTCACCGCCGGTATACTGTGCTCAACGTTTGGAACAATCAACGGATCGCTTCTCAGCAACCCGCGGTCGATCTACGCCGCAGGGGATGACAGGACGTTTCCGGAGGTGTTCGGAAAAGTACATCCGCGGTTTCGGACGCCTTCCACCGCGGTCATCACGCTCGGAGTCTGGGGAAGCCTGCTTACCCTCAGCGGCACGTTCAGTCAGATAATTTCGTATGTTGTGTTCGGGTCGTGGTTCTTCTATGCACTTACCACGCTGTCTGTCATTGTCCTTAGGCGGAAAATGCCTGACGCGCCGAGACCCTACAAAGCTTGGGGGTATCCGTATCTTACGCTGGCGTTTGTGGGCATTGCGGGCTGGTTCCTGTACAACACGTTGATTCGAGATACACAAAATGTAGTGATTGGAATTGTGCTTCTCTTGCTCTCGCTGCCTTTCTACTTCACCTGGACACATAAACCGCGGAACCAATGAAGATCTGCCTCATCGCTGAATCGTATCCTCCGGCCCTCGGTGGCGTTGAATTTGCCCTCCAGCAAATTGTTGAAGGGCTCATCGCAAAAGGGAATGAAGTCTGGGTAGTAACTTCAAGTTGGCAACGGCATCCGCCCGGCGTCGAAAAAAAAGGCAGCCTGAGGATTTCCAGAATCTATGTTCTTCCGTTCTTCAAGAGGATTTGGTTTATCCTCTTTTCCTTCCCAAGCGTTTTGCGCGCTGCCCGATGGGCTGACATTGTTCAGGGGAGTACGTTTGCTGGTGGTCCACCTGCTTTCCTTGGAGCGTGGTTGTCGCGAAAAAGGAAAGTACTGCTTGTACACGAAGTCTACGGCTGCCGATGGTTCCAATTTGAACGTAATCCACTCCGTGCGCTCTTCTACTTTGTGACTGAACGAATTATCGTCCGGCTCCCGTTCGATCACTATGTCGCTCCGTCGCAATATTCAAAGGACTCACTCTGTTCACTTGGTGTGAGGGAATCAAAGGTCAGCGTCATCTACCACGGCGACTCGAAACTCGAGAACCCTGCTCTGACGAATGACCAAGTCCGGAACCAACTGGGCTTTGGGAAAGACGATTTCATTTTTGTCTCATTTGGACGCGCGGGAGTAACAAAAGGGTTTGAGTGTTTCGCCGAGGCGATGGCGGAGATCTCAAAAGAGATTCCGCGAGCCCGGTTTGTCCTGATCCTGTCGGGATACGACCGCAGGATCTGGAGTCGACTTGAGAAGAAGATATCTACACTTCCCGCTGATGTCTGCAAGTTGGTACCGCCCCTGTCCCGCGAGATGCTTGCGAGCTATGTATCCGCTGCTGATTGCATAGTGATTCCATCGCTCTCCGAGGGTTTCGGATTCTCTGCTCTCGAAGCCTGCAACGCGAACAAAGTGGTGGTGTTGACGGATGCCGGTTCCCTTCGCGAGATTGTTTTTGGCAGGCACATCTTCGTTGCGCCTGGCTCAGCTGCAGCGATCGTCGAAGGATGCAAGAAGGCATACGCTGGAGAGGTAGAAGAAAGTGCGCCAAAGTTGTTTGAATGGGGACGTACGGTATCCCAGTATTGCGTCGTTTATGACAGACTTCTCGGGAAATGAGTTCCAGAACTCTAGAAGCCAGCTCAAAATCGATCACGCCAAGGCGCAAAGACGCAGAGCAACATATACAACCCAGTCATTGCGAGAAGTCCCGTTGCTTTTTGACGGGACGACGAAGTGATCTATACACACGATGAGCTAGTCCCGAAATTTCGGCAGGAGGGGTGGACGGACCTCTAGTGCGTTTAATGTCGCCCCAAGTTGCAGCCAGACAGAGGAGTTCGCGCCCGTTCGTCGGGGCGACATTACGGATTGTGGGATGGATGCTTCACCACGGGCGTTAAGTTTCGGGAAATGTTTTCCCGCCCCTCAGGATTCCGCTCATGAGCGGGATTCATAAAGCGGAACTTTCTGCCGCTTTCTTTCCAAAAGAAAGCGGCAACAATCCGTTGAGCTTCAAATCGGCATAGGGCCCATGCAGTCCAGGTTCTGGATCTCCTCCAACAATTCCGCTCTTCGAATCCCGCTCCCAAGCGGAATCCAATAGCGGGACATGAGGGGATGACAGAAGAAGTCACCTGGCAAAGAACACTCGCAATGACTCGTTGCTTTAGTCCATTGCGAGAAGCCGGACTTGGTGTGAGATTGTCTTTTCTTTGTTGAGATACTATGGTGGACAAAGACCAAATAGTTGCTAACGCACGATACCTGACGCGACGCATCACGGGACTCGAACGATATGCGATCGAGATGTCACGTCAGTTGAAAAAGTTGCGTCCCGGGCTCGAGTTTGTTGCGCCAAGAAACGTGCTTGACAAGGCATTGGCTGCAGAATTGGGCGTGAAGCTTTTTGGCAAATCGACGGGCCACCTCTGGGAGCAGATTGAGTTACCGATGTTCCTCCGGCGCAAGGGTCGTCCATTGTTGTTGAGCTTGATCAATACCGGACCTATCCACTACACGAATCAGATTGTTGTTGTCCATGATCTTGCATTCCTCAGGAACCCCGCGTGGTTTTCCCGAAGTGCGGCTCGATGGTTTAGATTCCTCGTTCCGCGGGTCGTCAAGACTTCGGCAATCGTTATCACCCAGAGCGCCTTCACGAAGAGGGAAGTTGTGGATTTGCTGCGCGTGCCGGAACAGAAAGTCCATGTGGTCTACCCGGGCGTTGCCGAAGCGTTCCGCTCACCGAGAAATGTCAGCCGAAAGAAATCGGACGAGACCATGGTGCTCGCTGTATCGACGCTGGAACCGCGAAAGAACCTGCATCGGCTCATAGAGGCATTCAAATTGATGAAACTGCGGGACGTCAAACTTGTCATCGTTGGGAGCGACAATTCATTGGTGTTTGGAAAGAGCCAGTTGAAGCAGGCCTATCAGGACGATCCCACGGTGCAGTTTCTGGGATATGTCACCGATTCTGAGCTTGCAGACCTCTACCGGCGAGCTCACGTTTTCGTCTCCGTCTCGTTGTATGAAGGTTTTGGTTTTCCTCCGTTGGAGGCTCTCGCGAACGGTTGCGCGGTTCTGGTCTCCGATATCCCCAGTCACCGCGAAATCTTCGGAGATTCAGCGACGTACGTAGATCCGACTGACGCCTCGCAGATCGCCAGCCAGTTGAAAGCCTTGATCTCGAGCGAAAAGCGGGTTGAATCGTCTAGACGGGAGGAAATCCTTACGAGATTCAACTGGCGCAGGGCAGGCGAGGAATTGCTCGCGGTCATCGATCAAGCATCGGAAAAATGAGAAATGACGCCTCTACTAAGTCACTAGATTATTTTCTATACTGCTAGAGAGGCGAAAGAAAACCAGATTGTCACCCCGAAATGTTCTGCTCTTTGAATACCGCTCATAAGCGGAATCCAAGAGCGGGATTTCAGTTCGGGGTCTAGAGACGTTGAGCCCCGAAGAAAGCGTTCGGGGCAGGCAGAAGCATTTCAGCGTGATCTGGTTGGCGGCGACATTTTTCGACAGGCTCTCTAGAAATACACACACGGAAGTTGGTTCCGGAGACAGTTATGACAATAGCAGACTTCCTCCTCATCCTCGCGCTCGCGTTTGTCATAGAACTCATCAATGCCTCTCTTGGCATGGGTTGGGGAACGATCTTCACGCCAGTTCTCATTCTGCTCGGTTTTCCTACGATCGTCGCCGTGCCTGCAGTCCTTCTCTCCCAGGGGTTGGGTAGCATTGCTGCCTCAGTCTTCCACTCCCGATTCGAGAATGCATCGTTTGAACCGGGATCTATCGAGCTGAAGACAGCCGCAATCATCGGAAGTTTTGGAGTTGTCGCTTCTCTGTTGGCGGCTCTTCTCGCGGTGAACATCAACAAGACTGTGTTGAACACATACATCGGATTGCTCGTGCTTCTGATGGGTATCGTCATGTTGATCGACAAGCAATTCAAGTTCTCCTGGAAGAGGATCATTGGCGTAGGTCTGCTGAGTGCATTCAATAAGGGGATATCGGGAGGAGGTTTTGGACCCATCGTGACAGGGGGGCAGATTATGGCGGGTCAGGAACAAAAGAAGGCGATTGCCATTACACTGTTTTCCGAAATCCCGATTTGCCTCGTTGGTTTCTTCACATATCTCGTTGCTCACGCAATCAAGCAGGGCTCCGGTTCTGTGTTTGCTCAGCCAGCCGATAGCTTTCTGGCAAGCATGTTTTCCCGGAACATCTTCGCTTGGGAACTTTGCCTGGCGCTTGTCGCAGGTGCATTCATCGCCGCCCCGTTCGGAGCCCTCGCGACCAAAGTCCTCCGTAAGAACATCGTCCAAAAGGCAGTCGGCGTTCTGATATCCATTCTGGGCTGTCTGACGTTGCTCAGAACCTACATGTAGCCCGGCAAGAGACCGGTCGGTCGACGAATCCGCTTCAAATTCTCCCATTCCTTTTGTATATTCGTACCAGTTGCATAGATCCACTAGAAGCCCGTACAAAAACTCAGTTCTTGCCGCCAAGTGACGTGGAAAAGATTTCCATTCTTCTACTCTATTGTGATATGAGGGTTTGTGTCCTCGTGGCTTCGTGGCACAACTTTTCGAGCACGTCTCTAGAAAAGCTATGGTATTATGGCTCACAGGATTGCCGGGATCTGGTAAGACAGCTCTTGCAGACAGATTGTACGAGTACCTGTCGGGCAAAGGATTGAAGGTTGCCCGTCTGGACGGAGACGTTTTGCGGGCCACGTTCCCGGAGACCGGATTTACCAGGGAAGAGAGAATCCGGCATGTGAGGCGGGCAGGCGAACTGGCTGCAAAGTCCGAAAAGGACAGGGCAATCGTTATCGCATCGCTCATTTCGCCTCATCGCGAAGCGCGGTCATATGCCCGCTCAATCTGTGAGAGTTTTGTTGAGATTTATGTGAAGGCTTCGCTCGCGACTTGCGAGAAAAGGGACCCGAAGGGATTGTACAAGAAAGCGCGTCGGGGAGAAATCAAGAACTTCACCGGCATAGATGATCCCTATGAAGAGCCGGAGAAACCTGACATTGTCATCCCGACAGATGAACTGACGCTGGATCAATCGTTTGAGTTGTTGAGGGAGTTTGTGGATAGGCGGTTGAAGAACGCAGAAAGCGGAATGTAGAAGACAGATGACTATGGAAAAGGTAGCAACGAGAATACGGAAGAGCCAAGCGGACGACGAGGATGTTCAATTCTGGTTCGAGAAAACTCCGGCGCAAAGACTCGATGCGCTTCAGGTTCTCCGAGAGCGACATGCGGTGCTATTCGTGAAAGGCTCGCCACGACATGCGATTAGTAAGACGTTTCGCATAGTACGTAAGAGTGTTTAAAGTGTTAGAGTGATGACGGAGTTGTGAGGCGGGAATCCTGGAGTCAGAATACAGAATATAGAATACAGAATCTTCACCTTACCATTCTGACTTCTGGATTCATGCGCCAGGATAAAGCGCAGATTGTTTAGTGAAGAGTAAAGAGTGAAGAGTGAAAGAACAGCAAATCGTGAATCGTGAATCGACAACTATTTACTGTTCACTATTCACTGTTTACCCTGCTGAACCGTGAATCGGCGCATGATAAACGAGAGACCACATAAGAAGCTGGTCACGTGGCAAAAAGCCGTTGAGCTGGTGACGGAGATCTACAGGATGACGGAAGTGTTTCCAAGGAAAGAAGAATTTGGTATTACTGCACAAATGCGGCGGGCTGCAATCTCGGTTCCATCCAATATTGCCGAAGGTCTCACGAGGAAAACGAAAAAAGATAAGCTCCATTTCTTGAATATTGCGCAGGCGTCTTTGAGCGAAATTGATACGCAGATCGAGATATCGCTGAGACTTGGATACATCAGTCAAGAGGTCTATGAGGGCGCAGAAATGAAAGTCATAGAAGTGGAGAAGCTGTTAAGCGGCCTAGCGCGCAGCATCGTATAGTGCGCAACCAACTATTCCCTATTCACTATTTACTGTTTACCGATTTGCCATCAACTGACCGATGAACCATCTCGACCGACTCTCACACACCAGCGTCCACATCCTTCGCGAAGCGTACGCCAACTTCAAGAACCTCGGCATGCTCTGGTCCATCGGCAAGGACAGCACCGTGCTGCTCTGGCTGACGAGGAAAGCATTCTTCGGTCACGTTCCTTTCACGCTGGTTCACATCGATACAACGTTCAAGATTCCTGAGATGATCGACTACCGTGATCGGCTCGTGCGCGAGTGGAAGCTTAATCTTGTGTACGGAATTAATGAAGAAGCGCTCAGGAACAAACAGTCGTTTCCAGATGGAAGTCTCGACCGGATCGCATGCTGCAAGACGCTCAAAACCGACGCCCTCGTAAATACGATCAACGGAACATGGCCGCGCCACCGGTTCAATCACGAGGCCGGCAAGTACGAGATCGACAAGAACGCAGAGCCGTTCGACGGAATCATCGCAGGCATCCGGGCGGACGAGGAGGGATCGAGATCCAAGGAGCGCTATTTCTCGGCGCGCAATCACACCAGCGAGTGGGAAATCGAAGAACAGCCTCCCGAGTTCTGGAATCATTTCAAGACAGATTTCGCCCCGGGTACGCATGTCCGAATCCATCCGCTTCTGGATTGGACTGAACTGAACATCTGGGAATACATCCAGCGCGAGAAAATCCCGACCGTCTCTTTGTATTACAATCAAGGCGACGGAAAACGATATCGTTCGCTCGGGTGCTACCCTTGCACATTTCCGATCGAATCGCAATCAAAGAACGTTGACGAGATCGTCGCCGAGCTTCGCGACGGGCAGCTGAAAAACATTGCAGAGCGATCGGGTCGAGCGCAGGACAAAGACGATGGGGGAGGGCTGGAAACGTTGCGGCGTGGAGGGTATATGTAGCAAGATAGTGCGAGTTTGTGAATGGTGAATTGTAAATGGTGAATAGTGACGCAGATGATCAATGAAAGACCGCACAAGAAGCTGGTCACGTGGCAAAGAGCCGTTGAGCTCGTGACGGAGATCTACAAGATGACGGAAGGATTTCCTAGGAGAGAGTAATTTGGAATAGTTACGCAGATGAGGCGTGCGGCGATTTCGGTTCCATCCAACATCGCCGAAGGGCTCACGAGGAAAACGAAGAAAGACAAGCTCCATTTTCTGAACATCGCGCAGGCGTCTTTGAGTGAGATTGATACTCAAATCGAGATTTCACTGAGGCTGGGATTCATCAATCAGCAGGTCTTTGAGAACATCGAAATTAGAGTCATAGAAGTAGGGAAGCTGTTAGGTGGCCTAGCGCGGAGTATCGTCTAGTGTGCGACCAACTACTCACCATTCACTAATCACTATTTACCGGATGCCTCACATGGCGTTGACCGAGGTACCGCTGAGCGAACACAATTTGCCTTTCATATACAAAAGTATATATTTGTATACAAAAGTATATAAAGGGATTCTATGGTGATCCATCGTGCATTCGATGATGTGCTGCGGTCCTGGTCGCATGTGGCTGTGCTTCGGGCAATCCTTGACAGTGCTAGCGGTCTCACAGGAAACGAGATTGCGCGCTCTTCAGGAATGCATCCTCGCTCTGCTCTGAAAGCGCTGACCTCGCTCGAAGAACTTGGCATCGTTCGTCGCCAGAGAGGTGGAAGAGACCATTTGTTCACGCTCAATCGCGACCACTTCCTGACCCGCGAAGGCCTTCTGCCTCTTTATCAAGCCGAGCAGAAATTCCGCAGAGCCATTGAGGATTCTCTCGTCACACTTCTTAAGGGCCGTGTCCTTAGCGCCGTGATCTTCGGAAGCGTGAGCAGAATGCAAGAGACCCCACAATCGGACCTCGACTTATGCTGCATCGTGAGTTCAGAAAACAAAAAGGGGGTAGTTCAGGAGATGCTGGCCTCTGAGGCGGTGCCTCTCTACAGGAACTTCGGAGTGAAACTCGCACCAGTGTTTTTCTCGCTTTCGGAAATGAAAAAGAAGAAGCGCTCAGGGCTCATCAGGGAAATCCTGAACGAGGGAAAGGTCATCGTTGGCACAAAAGTGGAGGAGCTGTTGCGTGGCACAACGTAGCAGGAGAAAAGCTGTCCCTCGAAATCGTGCCCTCCAGTATCAGAAGGTAGCCGAGCACTTCTACCTCGCAGCGAGGGATGCATTACGGCTCGAATACTGGACCGCCGCGGGAGTGCTCATTGTGCACTCCGCGATCGCCTACGCCGACGCGTTGTGCGTGAAACAAGCGGGCCAGAAGAGTTCCGGAGAGAACCACGAAGACGCCGTTGCGCTGCTGGAGGAAGTTGTGGCAGGTGGGGAGGAGAAAGACAGGGCGGTTAACCAACTTCGTCGAATCATCGAAGAGAAAACAAAAGTGTCATACCTCGGAGATCTGTACACCGCCAGGCAGGCCCAAGAGTTGTGGAAAAGATTGGAGAGATTCCACGATTGGGCAGTGGGAGTGTTGAATCGGTGAATGGTGAGTAAATCGTGTAGAGTGAAGCGTGAAGAGTAAACCGTGAAGAGTGTAGAGTGAACCGTGAAGAGTGAAGTGTGAAGAGTAAACCGTGAAGAGTGTAGAGCGTAGAGTGAAGCGTGAAGAATAAACCGTGAATCGTGAACGGAAGGGGAGAATACAGAATGGGGTTGCTCCCTTCTGACTTCTGTCTCCTGGCTTCTGACTATTCACCCTTCGCTGTTCACTGTTTACCTTTCACCATTACTATTCACTGTTTACTGTCTTCTGGCTCCTGACTCCTATCTTCTGACTTTCGACTGACGGTCAGGCGGCGTGCTCGAGGACCTGTTCTGCTTCATAGAGGTCGCATGCAACCTGAAGATTCATCCAGAACTCCGATGAAGTTTTCAGGGTGCGAGAAAGAAGGATGGCAGTTTCCGCTGTCATGTCGCGTTTGCCATTGATAAGCGTGTTAATGCGTTGGACAGGGATGCCCATCCGGCGGGCGAGTTCGACCTGAGTAATGCGCAAAGGCCCTAAGAACTCCTGGAGCAGGATTTCGCCCGGATGTGTGGGCGTGCGGTGTTTTGGTATCATCGTATGAGCTTTCTAGTGATAGTCTTTGATCACGACAACATTTGCGTTCCCATTCATCCACTTGAAGAGGATTCGATACTGATCGTTGATGCGAATCGAGTGGTATCCGGTCAGATTCCCCCTTAGTGCTTTCAATCTGTTCGCTGGGGGAATTCTGAGGTCGCGCAGCTCCGAGGCGGCGTTGAGCATGTCCAGCTTTCGAATGGCAATCTTCGAAACTGTGGGTGGAATTCGACGCGCTTCCCTCGTGTCGAGGCCATTGTAGATGTCCGTGGTTGTTTTGTCGCCAAACGTCAGTATCACGATCCATAATAGAAATTTAACGCGATATGTGCAAGCAGGCAATCTGGTGGGAAGCGAAAAAGGGAACAAAGAGTCTTAGAATGGGTGAACTTGAAGTCTTGCAGATGGAACTCGTGCTCAAGTTCGGCCCATCGGCCAAACGCGGATCACTCTCTGGAATTGAATAGGTCGAACCTTATGAGCGGCGCGTCCGGGGAAATTCTTCAAGTCATCGAAGATGTGGTTGGAAGGTTTGAAAAGGCTGATATTCCCTACATGATCAGCGGGTCGATTGCAGCGAACATCTATGCCGAGCCGCGGTACACGGGCGACATCGACCTTGTTCTTGAGGTCAGGGATCACTACAGGCAGAGTATCTAAAGACCTAGTTGGATTGGGTGCGTTTGAACCTGGAGATAGCTCAACTCCTATGGATGACACAACGCCCGAAGTGCGCGAGAGGATGATCGAAATCTTCTCCAGGCTCTCTCCTCAACAACGGTTAGAGAAGTCGGATCGACTGTTTGCGAGCGGTAGACAACTTTCAGAGATTGCCGTTAGGCGACGTGACCCACGTCTAGAGGGGTTGGATTTGAAACTGGCAGTGTTTCGCCTGATGTATGGGTCGAGTTTGTCTGACCAGTTTTTGGATGACATTGAACGGCGTGTGCGGGCGGGAAAAGTGAAGAGTGAAGAGTGAAAGAATAGCAAATAGTGAATCGTGAATAGTGAACCGTGAAGAGTGAAGAGTGAAGAAGCCGTGAATCGACAACTTTTTACTGTTCACTATTTACTGTTTACTGTCTTCTGGATTCTGTCTCCTGACTCCTGTATGCCTATTCAACGTTATTGCTGATGAACGAAGGCTAGCGCCGCTTCCAAAAAGTATCATTGTGTTTGGAAATAGATTCTACTAATGGAAGCGAGCACTAGCGCCTTTTTGAATACAAGATCTCATACTAGAAGTGGCACTAGCTAGCGAAATCCCATGAATACAGTCGAGACGCGCATTACGAAATTCGGACTGGATGCTGTCCTTGTCACACAAATTGTCGATTCAATTGTGCGGTTGGCCTCTCCGCAGAGAATCATCATCTACGGTTCACGCGCACGAGGAGATTATTCTTCTACCTCGGATATTGATATCGCGGTGGAACGTGGGGAGGGGAAAGAACTCATTCGTAATGAGATCGATGACGGTGTACGCACCCTGCTGAAGATGGATATCGTTGATATCGATGAAATAGGCTCTAAGCTTCGTTCTGAAATTGAACGCGAGGGGGCAGTTCTTTATGAAAAGACTTGAACAGTACAAGGTAGATTTCAAGAATGCGCTTTCGGCGCTCGATGCTGCCGCAGACGAGGCGCACACAGACCTCGAAATTGACGGCACAATCCAACGGTTCGAATTCACCTATGAGCTTTTCTGGAAACTGCTGAAATCCTATCTGCAGCAAGAGGGGGTTTTGGTAAACACGCCGAAAGAATGCTTCAAGGAGGCATTTCGCGTCGGGATCATCGACAATCAAGAATCAGTACTCAAAATGGTTGACGATCGAAACCTCACGGTGCACATTTATGACCTCAAGACATCGCGCGAGGTTTTCGAAAGGATTCGGTTGTCGCATAGGGTGGCATTCAGAAAAGCGATGGAACGGATGGAGAAGTGAATACAGAATACAGAAGGGACCATCCATTCTGACTTCCCCTCGACTCGTCCTGAGCGACTTATGCGATTGTTCGTGCGGAGTCGAAGGACTCGCTCGGGGTGTACTGGCTCCTGGATTCTGACTTCCCCTCGACTCGTCCTGAGCGACTTATGCGATTGTCCGTGCGGAGTTGAAGGACTCGCTCGGGGTGTACTGACTTCTGAATTCTTTCTCCTGACTCCTGACTTCTGATAACTCGTTACCAATTGCGATTATACTACTTTGTCGACAGCCCCCAATGATCGCATTTTGCTCTTGAGTCCTCAGGAATTAATGTGTACATTCTTATATAGAAATATATGCAGGAATAGCAGTATGCAAATATGGAAGAACAGACGGAGAATTAGCCGGAGAACTCATGAACACACTACCTCGAAATAGCAAGAAGGAAAAAGTCAACTTCTTCTTTCCTTCTGAGCTCAATCGAAGAGCAAGCAAGGCAGCAACTGACCTTGGCTTTTCATATAGCGAGCTTGTTCGTCAAGCGCTGGCCGAGTTTCTCGAAAGAATCGAGAGAGAACGAATAAACCGAGAAATCACGGAGGCTTCAGAGTTTTTCTATGACACAGAGAAACGACTGGCGGACGAATGGAGAAGCTCAGAAACGAGACTTAAATAATGTTTGAAAAAGGTGAAGTTCATAGTGTTGATCTTGAACCAACAGTGGGGGGCGGAATAAAAAAGCTTCGTCTTGCCGTTATAGTCTCCAACAATGTTATAAACGTAAGTTATCCGGTGGTCGTTGTCTGTCCGATAACAGATTCAACCGGAAAAAAAAGCCCCATTCATATCTTGCTAGCCGAAAAAGAGGGCGGACTAAAAAAAGAAAGCGTTGTCCATTGTGGGCAGATAAGGACAGTGGACAAGGGCCGTTTGCTGGAGAAGATCGGGAATCTCTCCGCCGAGAAAATGCGCGAAATTGAAATCGGCATTAGGCACGTCCTTTTCTAGATGCAGATTCGATTCTCTCCAATTCCGATGGCAGCGTGACCCCCGTCTGGAGGGATTGGATTTGAAACTGGCAGTATGTCGGCTGATGTATCGGTCAGGTTTGTCCGAGCAGTTTCTGGACGAGGTTGAACGGCGTGCGCGGGCGGAGAAATCTCAAATCAACTCAAGAGGCACTGTGATGAATGACAAGGTGACCAGGGAAGAT
>JAPLFP010000253.1 GCA_026390585.1 Ignavibacteriales bacterium
TTCCTTGCATCATCATCACAAACGACAACAGGCTCGATCCGGAACTCCTCGCTCTTGCAACGCAGAGGGAGATCGCAATCTTTCAGACTCCGCTCGAAACCACGAAGTTGGTTTATTTTGTCAGTGACATCCTGGATGACCAGTTCTCGCCACAGACAGTCCTCCATGGGTCCTTCATGGACGTGTACGGAATCGGGGTGGCTCTGGTCGGGAGATCGGGCATCGGAAAGAGCGAGATCGCTCTTGATTTGGTCGAACGAGGACATCGTCTCGTGGCGGATGATGTCATCATGGTCACGCGCAAAGGGGAGGGGATTCTCATCGGGGCAGGGACAGACGTCGTGAAGCATTTCATGGAAATCAGAGGTCTGGGTCTCGTTGACATTCGCTCCATCTTCGGCATCCGCTCGATTCGGTTTCAAAAGCGCCTTGAGATCCTCGTCGAGTTGCAGGAATGGAGAAATGACATCGAGTACACCAGAACGGGTCTCGATCATGAGGGTATATCCATTCTCGGAGTCGACATTCCACACGTGAAACTCCCCATTTTCCCGGGAAAGAACATCACCGTTATCGTTGAAGTCATTGCGTTAGATTACCTTCTGAAACACTATGGTTATGACTCCGCGAAGGAGTTTGCAAAACGTCTTGATGCAGCAATTGCAGAGAAAACGAAGGGAAGGCGAGCGATTGACTACTTTGAGCACGATTTCGAGTAGATGGGACAAAATGGCTTGACAAAACCTCAAATATTCTATAACTTCGGGCAGCTTTTTCAGGGTTTCTGTCGTACAGCCTTTTTCGAGAACTTGCTCCGTTTTCCAACGTTGTTGTTACTAGGTACCGGATGAGTAGATTCAAACTCTACTACTTTTCATCAAAGTCTCTCAGATTCGTCGAAGCCCGCTGGTTCAAGACGAAATTTGCCGTGCTCTCATTAATCATGTGCACGCTCGTCTTGGCCGCAGGACTTGGGACGAATCAGTTCTTTGATGACTATCTGGGGCTGGGAATTCAGAAGAACAAGGCGTTGGTTGCAGAGAACGCCATTCTCCGTGATCAGCTGCGCGTGTTCGCGGGACGCATGGATGGCTTGCGAAGCAAGCTGACGGCTTTGAGCGATGAGGGGAATCACCTGCGTCTGCTCGTCGACCTGCCGAAGCTTGACATGGATACCCGTGAAGCAGGCATCGGAGGGACAGACGAGCGGGTGGATTTCGGGATCTCGGGCGGTGTCAATCGCATGCTGAACGAGCTTCGGATGAATATGACGAAAGCTGAAAAGGAACTGCAGCTTCAACAGGCAAGCTATCGCGAATCTGTGTCGCAATACGATGAGAACAGGGAGATGTATCCGTGCATTCCGGCGATCAAGCCGATGGAAGGGTTCTATTCCATGAACGGATACGGAATGCGGTACCATCCTGTCTATCATCAAATGCTGTTCCATGAAGGACTCGATATTGCCAACGAGGTCGGCACCCCGGTGTACGCGACGGGAGATGGTGTCGTCGAGAACGCGGGCAGGACAGCAGCCGGATTGGGAGTCATGCTCGTGATCAACCACGGCTTCGGTTATACGACGGTCTATGGACACCTTGATCGGGTGCTGGTGCGTCCCGGGGAGCGTCTCAAGCGTGGAGCTCTGATTGCGCGTTCCGGTCGAACAGGAATTGTCACAGGTCCCCACCTGCACTATGAAGTGCGGTTGCATGGAGTCCTGCAAAACCCCGTCGATTATTTCTTCGACGACGTTGACTATCAGAAGATTAAAGAGCAACTCGCTTCTGCACGCTGAGAACGGGCATGGTTGGCGAATTGCTTGTGAGCAGGCATATGCTCTCGGAGGAGTTTTTGCACAATGATTTGGACACTCGAACTGGCCTCGTACCTTGATGATGCACCATGGCCCGCAACAAAAGAGGAATTGATTGACTATGCTGTTAGGACGGGCGCTCCGCTTGAGGTTCTCCAGAATCTCGAAGAACTGGAAGACAGCGACGAGCCATATGAGAGCATGGAGGAGATTTGGCCCGACTACCCGACTGATGAAGACTTTTTCTTCGAAGACGACAAAGAGTATTGACACCTCAGCGGTTTCATTCTGAGGTTGCCCTCGTTGAGGACGGAAAGGGCCAGTATTGAACCCAGCGTATCGTGGCTGGGTTTTTTTTTGAAGATCTCATGAGACGGTGGATTTGTCACATAGTCATTCTCCTGATTGCCTGCGCAGCTCTTGTTCGGGCACAGGACCGGCTACGCGAACTCGAAATCTCCGCCCTCCGTTTTGAAGGAAATGAAACATTCCACGATGATGACCTGCTCGGCGTGATGCGGACGAAAGAAACTCCCGCCGGCTTCTGGCAGTTCCTTTATAAGATCAGCGAAAAGCTCGGTGACAGACCCGAGTTCTTTGACCCTCTGGCGTTCGATCAAGACTATGCCCGCCTGCGTGACTTCTATCAAAACCAGGGATTCTACAAGGTGCATATCGATACTTCGCTCAGGATTCAGAGCGATCGAAAAACGATCGATCTTTCCATCACCATCCGAGAGGGGCCGCGATCGCTCATCGACACGATCCGGTATATCGGATTTGATGATCTTCCCTCAGATCTCCGGGAAGAGATCAAATCCCGACCGTTGATTCAGGTCGGAGATCCGTTCGTCGTTGAGCGGGTGGCCAGTGAACGGGCCCGCATCGTCAATGCCTTTTTTAACAACGGTTTTGCTGATGTTCATGTTGACAGCGTCGTTGGACACCGGTATTCCTCAACGAACAATTTCACAGTGATTGTTGCAGTGTCACGCGGGAAGCGATTTGTCTTCGGAGATGTGGCAATACGTGAAGACACGACAGTGACCGGGAATGTAGACAACGACGTCATCCGGCAACACCTCGATTTCAAACATGGGGATTTTTATAGCGAAGCAAAGCGAAGGGACAGTGAGCGAAACCTGAACCGCCTTGGGGTCTTCGAAACGTCGCGCATCGAACCGATCGTGGCGATGAAATCGGACACAACGCAGGAAATCCCGATGCAGGTCTATGTACGGCCGCGCCCATTTCAGGAAATCGTTCCTGAAATCGGGGTCAACGATGAAAACAACGCATTCAACGTTCACCTCGGACTGGGGTATAATAACCGAAACTTCCTCGGTGGAGCACGAAATTTCGGAGCAAAGCTGCAGGTCCAAATGCAATCGATTCAAGATGTTGAGTTTTCCCGAGTGTTCAAAGGGACGGGGTTGAGAGATAGCAGTGTCATCGGAAATGCAGAGCTTACGTTTCAAATCAACCAACCGTTCTTCATCAACAACAAGACGTCATTTGCGCCTTCCCTCTCGTTCATCGTCGATAAGCGGAACAAATACTATTTCAACCCCATTATCCGCGCGCGTTTTGCGGTGACGTCTCAGACAGCGCGATACACGACCGTCTTCCTCGATTGGAGTCTGGAACGCATCGGCTATGAACCGATCAATGCAACAATTGGCGCGCTCTATTTCGATTCGTTAAGCATTGATCGTCGACCGCAGTTCAACTCCATTATCGCTGCCACCTTGCAGCGGGACAAACGGAATGATGTGTTTTATCCGTCTGGAGGGTTTTTCCACTCGATCACATTTGAAGAGGCGGGGATCATTCCCTCCATCTTTGGCGGCGTGTTTGGCTTTGATCTTCCATATTCGAAGTATATTAAGCTCTCCGGCCGAGGCAATTGGTACTGGGATCCATCAGGAGTCCAAGACGCAGTTTTGGCGTTGCGTCTCTACGGCGGTGTCTCGGTGCTCTACGGGAATTCTCCGGCTCCTGTTCCGATCACACGCAGATTCTTCGGAGGAGGAAGCGGCAGCGTGCGAGGATGGAGAGCGCGGGAACTGGCCGCCTCGAGATTTCCCGAAGAGGGGGGCAATGCAGTGTTTGAGGCAAGTCTGGAGAACCGATGGAACCTTCTCAAGAACGCAGGAAGGCTCGGGTTCCTCGAGTTCAACAAATTCTCTCTCGTGTTCTTTTACGACATCGGCAATGTCTGGCCAACAGTTGAGCGGGTGCGCGTCACTGAT
>JAPLFP010000007.1 GCA_026390585.1 Ignavibacteriales bacterium
GCATTGGCCGGGCTGGCTTCGGGTCTGATCGAATACCCGTTGTTGATATCATATCCTCGGAACCCATAGGAGTTTTGCCCGGGCTGTGGTGCGGGTCGGGGTGGTGCTGAGAAAGGACGAACTTCCTCCACTGCTCGACTCTGCTCCGCTGTAATGGGTACGCCGGGAGGAGTGTAGAACCGGGGTTGCTCTGCTTGTCTGATTCTCTCCGCTGTTGCAGCCCGCTCTGCCGGGTCATACGCCGGATTTTCCGGTGTCGCGCCCACCCATGGGTCCACACGTGGTCCGCCGTAGCGACCATTGGGAGGTGGCTGGGTTGGGTTTGGTTGAGCGTTACCTGATGACCCTGCACGCCACCTGTCATAAGCGCGGGCTTCGGAGCTTAGTCCAAACGCCGTGCCATCTTTGGCTGTACCCGTGTCTTGAGTGTATGTTCCATTTGGGTCCCATCCCGGCCTGCCAGCCTGATTCCACGCATCTCGGCCACTGGCGGGCGACTGCTGTGGCTGAGGGTTGAGCCAAGGCTCAAACCCGGCCTGTGGCTCGGCAGGAGCCGCTAAACGAGCGCGAACTTCCGGTGCAAGGAAGTCGCTTGTTTCGCGTACCGCCCCCGGCGGCATGTACGGAGTTCCGTTTGACCGAGGCTCGATGCCTTGGGCCTGACCGGGGGAAGGTATTCTTGCCGCCTGCTGTGGCTGGGGACTGTAGGCCGCCATGTTAAGCGGGGCAGCCTGCTGCTGCTGCTGGGGTGCGGCATAGGATGACTGTTGGCTGTTGTTTCGTTGCGGCTGGCTAGTGTTTTGCTGGGGTTGGTTGTTGTTACTTTGCTGTGGCTGGTTGTAGACACTATACGAAGATGACATCGAACTGGTATTGGCGGGCTGTTGATAACTATAATTCTTCGCCATGTGTCACCCCGAGTTGTAAGAAGTATGCATATGTTTATCTGACATCAGCAGAAAAGTCCGCAGCCTGACACCGCCAAGCTGCGGACCCCCCGAAGCCCCAAGGTGGGCTTAATCGCTAGCGTAAGTAATAAGCCCTCTCCCGCAGGAGACTTGCGGTTTAAAGAGGGCTTATTGTGAGCTTGCGCTATCCGTCTCCTAGTACTTATGAAGCCTTGCAATCGATGAATGCCAGAACCGCAGTTCCGGTCGTCGTCCCTGCCGAGACAGCATAACCCAGTACACCAAATGCGTTGTTGCCAGCGCCGTTGGTTGTAATGAGGGTGGCCTGTGGCATTGGAGTAACTCGCCCAGCGGTCGTTGCACCAGATGTAGCTGCAACGATAGCAACCAAGTGGTCGCCCACCGCAATGGCAGTTCCGCTCAACGCACCGAGAATCTCGGTTGGACCTTTGACGGTCAACCAAAATACATCATTTGCAGCGACACCGCTGGAAGGAAGGTGTTCATCTACAACGCCAACGAATTCATCATTCGCAACCAAGCTATATCCATCAACCGTGGAAAACAAGGCAGTGCCTGCCGCCACAGCGAATTTTCCAACTCGCTTTGGTAGCAGTGCGACTCCACTTGTATTGCGGACTGCAATGCAAGTCTTAGTGCGTCCAGAACGGATTTGTCCCGTAATTGGATTAACATCTGGGAAGCTCTTCACAGCACCAACCCAAGAAGCACCCTCCGTAGATGTAAGGGATGATACTCCAAGAGTCTGGCCGAGAGCGAAGGGAGGATCAAGAAGATAACTCATAGTAGCAAAACCTTTTCTGTTGTGGGCTTAGGCGAGTGAAACGAGTTTGAAGAAATTACGTGGCGACTTGAATTTCAAGTTACCAAGTGTAGACACTACGTATCGGTACTGTTGCGACGTTTCGTCGTAGAACGGTCCCTCACTTTCGAGCAACTGACCGGCCATGCACAACAGTTCGACGTTGCCGATGGACAGTCCATATCCAGCATTGGTTGTCACACCAACCTCTTGCGAGATTTCGATTCCGTCCAACTCGAATACATCGGTGAAACCGTAAGATCGCAGGCCATTAGCCTTTGATACAATAACTCTTTCCTTGGCATCCAGCGTGTTTAGGAAGTCAATAAACATTTTGCGATCAATGATCGCCATGTCTACTTGATCTTCTTTGCTGTCATTGCGCCGAGTCTGATGAATCGCTTCGCGAACAGCCTTGACGCAATTGGCAGCCCAAGTCGAACCACCGAAGTAAGTGCTTGTGTAATTCACAATCACTGGAGAATAGAAATCAAACTCTGGATCAGCCGTGCCGTTAGGCCACACACCGGAGGTCTGGCTACCACCATAAGCACCGAGAGCGGTACTTAGTCCAGCATAGGTATCCGATGGCGCACCGAAAGGATCGGCTGCGTTGGCGGTCTGTGCAGCCCCGGTTGTAACATGCAGGGTCTGAGTGGCACCCATGAATGATTCCATACCGTGATAACGAAGTTCGTTACCGGCGGCAGTACCGTCCGTCCACACTTCTTTCGACAAGTGCTGTTCCATGCTCGTCAAGAGGCGTGATGCCATCTTGCCTGCGACCGCAACAAGTGCTTGCGTTCCACGGTTTTCCAGCATTTCTTTGCGATAAATCGCGTCCGAAACTTGATATCCACGGAAATCGAGTTCGGCTCTTTTCCACAAATTCTGTCGAGCAAACGAACGAGGAGTTTCCCCGTTATTTCCCGAGGGCTGTTGATTACGGTACTGGATCTCCCAGTCAAAACCCCGTCCGCTGACGTTGGTACGGACGTTGCCCGAGCCTTCGATTGCCGCGAATACCTTATATTTACGTAACGATGCAACTTCTTCTTCACGAAGGTGATTAACAATCGTGGTTGCAATACTTCTGGCCCAATCAGTGCTTGAACTCATTTATATGACTCCGTCGTTGGTTAGCTGCCCACGTAGGCGTTCCTCAAAATTCATTCTCGCTACGCCGCGCGTACGAGGTTCTGTCTGTCCGGCACTACGATTTGGTTGTCGTGTTGCCCTCTCTCTTAGAAATTGCATGTTGCCTGCGGCAACTGGATCTTGCGGGGCGGATCGCGGTGCTTGCTGCGCTGCCTGTTGCGCTGCTGCTTGCTGGGCGTAGGCATGCTGTTGCGCACCGGCTTCTTCGTGCCGGGCGTTCAGAATGTCTCGCTGCAACATGCCCGTAGCGTACTTCCAGCGTGCCTGCGGGTTTGCGATACCGATCTGCGATGCTTCGCTAATGTAATGCTGGATTGCCTGACCTTCGCGAGAGACTTGACCATTTTGGTCATAAAGCCAATCCGCATTCTGGCGTTCCAGCGATGATACATAGTTGCTCGCTTGATACTGCCCCATATTCTGCTGTACTAATTCAGCGGCCTTCGCGGCGGCGATTTGCTCAATGAACGGCTTCAGCGTATTTTCGGGGTCAGTTACTAACTTGCGGGCAAAGTCAGCGGTATAAGTTTGATACTCTCGCAGGGCGTTTTGTGCGTCCAACGGTGCATCTGGCGAAATAGACTCACGACCTGTCGAGGGGTCGCGGACGATAAAGTTCTTCCAGCCATCTCGCACTTCAGGTGGGGACCACCATTTCGGTGTTACTGGCTCTGCTGGTCGAGAAGCCTCGGCTTGCGAACGCTTCCACGTTTCATACGATGACTGATTCTTGAGGTATTCGTTTGCGTATGGCAGGATCTGTTGATATTGGGCCAACGACTGCTGGGCTTCTCGCTGTCCCTGCATGCTCGAATATAAACTTCGAGCAATGTCGATATCGTCTTTGCCAGAGAATTCCGGCAGCGACTTAAATGCTTCGTAAACACTCTCGGTAGCAGATTGAGACTGTTCCGATGGCTGGTAGCTCGCTTCGGTCTGGGGTGATCCAGACGATTCTAACGGCTCTATATGTTCGTCCATAATGCGTTCCTTCGGGGGGTTTCTTCGGGGCTATATAGTTAATGCCCCATACCCGCCAATTTGATGCCGATTACCGGGCGGCCTTACGCATGAGTTGCTTTACGCCGGTCTTCCCCAGCATGCCGATGCCCAGCAACACTTCGGGATCGGTGAAGAATTCCGCCCCCGTGGACAGCCAGTTTGGATTACCTTCGTCATCCACAAACTTATCGAGCTTACGCCAGTCGCGAGATGCTGGTGGGTAATCGTCCGGCATCCCCAACATCTTCCTCGGCAAAAGCGAACGAACTGCCTTGCCTAGCTCATCGAGCGTCTCTCCGTACTCACCTTCGTAACCCGCCATGCCAGCAGAAGCGACTCCATCTCGCAGGCGACCGCCCGTGTTCAATAAATCCAACGCAGGACGCGCAGCCTCGTACGTAGAACTACCTATTGCGTTCGCGCCTTGATGCATCGCATCCACGCCTTGATACAGCGCAGCTTCACTGTCGTGATCTCGCAATGCGCGCATGTAGTTTTCAGCATCACCAGCGTGGTCGCGCAAGTACTGAGGAGTTGCCAGACGGCCAACAGCCGGATGCGAATACGAATAGGGCATTAGTACCCGCCTGCGATGATGCGTTGCCCATTGTAATAGTCCTGATTACCCAGCGTCTGACGAACCCGGTCGCCGTAAGCTTCACGCTGCTGGTCCAGTTCCATCTGCTTCATCATCCGTTCATGTTCCATCCTGCGTTCTTCGCGAGCTTGCGATACGCGAGAATAGTTCTCTCTGGCCCATGTATCCATGGTGTTATTCGCGATGGAGTCCATCGCCCGGCCTTGTGCCGCAGGGCCAAACTGATTAATAAAACCCTGTTGCTGGGAGTTGTCCCAGATCGGTCCTTGGTTGATCATAGATCCTCTATTTGTAAAATTCCTACGGCCACCTGTTTGTGGATTGGGATTCGGTTGAAGGCCATTGGGCATATCAGGAAATACGGGAACGTCATTGTTTTTCTGCACGAACAGCCCTTGATCGTCGTCAATGTCTCGTCGTCCCATATCGCGTATCTCCTAACAGTCATCGTCCCTGATTACTATTGTCCATCTGGGACGAGGCAGCAGCACCGACAGCAGGTACGGTCAAGAGACGCTGTAGCATGCTCGTCATCTTGTCTCGTCTCTCCTTGCTATTCTCGAAATCGTCTGCATACGTAATGGCAGCGATGTCGTCAGGGTTTGCTTTCTCATAGTTGAACATCACCGCCCGCTGCGCGTCTTTAGGGCTGGTAATCAGCTTGCCAAACTGCTTGACATGTAAGTCTGACATGGAACCGAGTCGAGATAGCATTTCATCATCCGACCGCAAATATTGACCATAATCCTTAGAACCGTCAACATATTCCAAAGCAGGATTGGCAACCCCATGCCGAATCTCATGCCGCGCAGCGTTCAATGCGTTTGGCCCGGCACCCGCGATATGATACTTATAGTTGCCACCACTAAGCGGCTGTGCCGCACCATACAGACCCATGCTCGGCAAGGGGCTATCCCTAAGTGTCGATGTCGTTGGATATACGTACAACGTATCCACCCTGCCATATGGCGATATCGGTATCTGATACGGACTGTTGGCTACACGCGATAATGCTTGCTCCCTTAAGCGCGGGGGGTAAGCAATGTGCGCGAGAGTTTGGTGCGGGTCAATCGTCCAAACCTGCGTATCTTTTGGCATGCCGTCTGGGAAGAAAACATTAGTCTGCTCAAGAAACTCTTTTTTAGGAACGCGATAAGTCGCATTTCCGGCTTTTGACAATCGTTTAATTAAGTCGTCGAAATAGTTAATAGGGTTTGGCATATAAGTGATTGTCTAAGAGGCTCAAATTACAGAGCGGGAACGCCTGCCATATGGTTTTGGGGCGGGTAAAAAACCATAAGGTGACTGGAAAAGTGAAAAACTCCAAGAGAGGGATTGACCGAAACTCCGCCAACCCCGGGGGGGCGGGCCGGGTGCCTTCTCCACCCTAACTCCATCCCCTGCATGGGCTTACGTGTTCGGGCGACAACGACGGGCCAGAAGGCAACAAAAAAACCCGACTACCGGGGTTTCCGATAGTCGGGTTGGCATGGTCAATCGCTCACTCCCCGTGTAAGGCCTTTAATGCCTTGCTACGCGAACACGCTGGCACCCTATTGGTTCCGACACGCCGTCCGCTTGCCTCGCGTGAAACGTACCTTAGAAGCCCTCTAACGGCCTGTTCAATCGCGCTACACACTCGCATTGGATCGAGAGTGGCGTTAGAGGGTTCACACCCCTCTAACCAACTATTTTCGATACTCCTGCGCCTGCACCCATCGTGTTCGCTGGCCTCATTGCGAACTGTATCACAAGCGGTCCGAATTTCGTCTGACCGATACTGGGGTCTGCGCAATGAAAGCACTACTTTTCCCGTACCATCCGCTTGCTCAACAGTGCGCTTTTTAACGTCCATGGACAGTAAAATAACGTGACGATTCTCGACCAATTCGACCCACACTTTTTGAACCAATTCCGCTTCGCGTGTTCCTGCTCGGTGCATTAAAGGCAGCATCGCGACACGACGTTTGATCTCACGGTTTGTTTGAGTTTCTGACAATAGTCTAATCGTTCGCATTTTGCGTTCTCCTTATAACTCTGGACATTCGGTCACGCGTTGCAACCGCTCGCGTGGATTTTACACAGTGTCCACCAACTATTATTTTACCTTACGAAATTGTAAGGAAAAAAATATCAACAACTTTAAAAGATTTGTTGGCGACTTGTGGTACTTACTGTTGAGGGTTTAACGCCTTCTTTTGTTTGTAAAGTATAAAACACTTTAAAACAACGAAAAACAGTATGAAACGGAGGGCAGCGTATGAAAAGACCGTTAGGCATTGTCCTTCACAGGGGAGCGTCGATATTCGATGGCTCCCCCTATGTCGTGATCATGCCTCTTTCCCCGTCTGGCAATAGCAAGACGGGCAAGATGCTCCAGACGTATATTATACGCTCTGGAGTTAACCCGGTTGCAGCGGTGCAATCGGGCAGAGACCTTGCGATCTGCGGTAGTTGTCCCTTGCGTGGCCTACCGAGATTCAAGGCCAAGCGTAGTAGGCGTAGCAAGCTCAGGGCGTGCTACGTTAACGTAGGGCAGGGGCCAAACATGGTCTACAAAGCCCTCAGGCGTGGACGGTATGTTGACTATGTGCCGGAGATTCACGACCGGTATATCGTTGGCCGCAAAATCCGGTTTGGTACGTACGGGGAGCCAGTATTAATCCCCATAGAAATGCTTGAGAAGCTATCGAGCATCTCAAGTGGCTGGACAGGTTACACTCACCAATGGGCTAACCCTGCCCTCCAGCAGTATCGAAAATACTTCATGGCGAGTGTTCACGCCCTCGCCGGGCCAGACTCCCGGGAGCATGCCAAGCACCTCGGCTGGAGGACGTTCCGGACAACGTCGGACGGACTGCCAGCGGTGAACGAAATACTCTGCCCCGCTTCAAAAGAGGCGGGTAGACGGTTGACTTGCTTCCAGTGCGGCCTTTGCGATGCCGAAGGCCGGCGCAAGATCGGACTTGAAGCGGTTGATGTTTACATTCCGACTCACGGTGGTCGCGCAGTAATGAACGCAAGTCGGCTCTTGCCGATCTTGCAAAACTAGGAGGGTTTACCATGGAAGATACGGTAATCAGACAATCCGACCAGATCGAGTTGTATCGCCTGATGGTGATACGTTCGAGGCTCAAACTGGAGTCGCTCGGGATGCGTTTCCGTTGCAACACAGTACCAGCAGCAAAGGCGGTTCTTGCCGGTGCCGGAGTCAAACCGGGCAGGAGCAAGAAGGTCTTGCTTGAACAAATGACACAATGGATCAATTCGAAAAAGCAACCAGCAACAGGGGCCAACGAATGACTATGAACCAGATTCGTGCGGAGTTCACTAACATTGACCTAGATACGAAGTCTATCTACGTAATGGTAGCGCATCACGGGCTTTGGCGGGTGCAGAAAATCGGACGACAGTGGCTGTACGTTCACAACAACGCAGGCCAGATCAAACGGATCGGACCGGAAGAAGTGGTCGAAATCAGGATGTGACAAAAGAAAGGGCTTGCTGCTTCTCAAAGCGTGTTGGCGAAAGCCGATGGAACAATCGAAACGGGAATAAAAATCTGGGGGCAACACCCGGACCATCTCCACACACACAGCCTCTCAAGAAGCCAATACTGCTTCTCGAAGAAACTGCACTGGCGCAACGCTAGTGGGAAGCAGCAAGCCCTTTCTAACAATCAGGATGTAACAACAGAAAGAGGTGATGGTATGGACGCGCAGTATCCCGATCCCCTGACAGCGGAGGAACGCCGGGAGATGATCGGGCCAGTGACACTGCCCGGAGGATTGACGGTCGATGAGATCATCGAAGCGGTTGAAAGCTACGATGAAAGCATCGGGTTCTGCATGAAATGCGGGCAGGAACACTACTGCGTGGAGCCTGACGGCAGGGGATTGGTTTGCGAGGTTTGCGGGTCTGCTTCTGTGTACGGGGCAGAGGAAATTCTGATCATGGTAGGGTGACCAACAAAGGAGGTTGTGATAAATGCTTACGCAGCAAGAGATTGCAGATGGGTTCAAACAACACGGTGAAGCCAAGGCAGGGGTGCTGCTGCATCGGTTCGCCCGGGTACATGATGCGCTTTACCACGCTGAAAAACGGCTAAGAAAAGCCGAGGTCGCATTGAAGGCCGCACGGGCAAAGCTTGGGCCAGCAGAGGCGGCATTCGAGGCAGCGTTTGCAGCGTTCACCGGGCAGGCGGATTCTAAGGTTTCAATCTCAAAGGAGGGCGACGAATGATACAGACGTTATCAACAAGCGAAGCGGCTGACATACTCAAGCGCGACGAGCATGCTCGTTGGTCATACCAAGGGGCATACGCTTTGTGCGAGTGGCTTGAAGAGATGGAGACCGGTGGGCCGCCGGTCGAGTTCGACTATATCGCTATTCGATGCGAGTACTCCGAGTGGAAGACGGCACTGGAGGCGGCCTTAGAGACTGGCTACAAACCAGAGGACGACGACGACGCAGACGACGATTCAAAAGAAGAGGCGGCCAACGATTGGCTGAACGAACGCACTACGTTGATACGGTTTGACGGTGGAGTTATTATTGGATCGTTTTAACCACAGGAGGGTAGGGTAATGAGTAGACATATGATCGATGGTCGGGCATTTGAAACCAAGAATGCGAAGGAAGTGTTTGACGAGCAGACTTGGCATGATGGACACAACTCCATCAGCCACGCAACAGGCAGTCAGTGGGAACATGAGACTCTCTATCTCAGCAGGAAGGATCAGTGGTACATCGTTCACACCTCGCAGTGGCAGGGATCGTCTGACACAGCCCGCTGTGTTGGCTACGATGAGGCCGCACAGTGGATGTTTCAGAACAAATACGATCTGGATGATATGCCGGAAGGGTTGAGGGAGAGAGCGGAAAGTAATTGCGAGTGAGTAACCACAGGAGGGCATCTAATGCCAAGAATCTCGGTGACGATTAATCTGGCGGATCGGGACAAGCCGTTGTTCTCTGCGGAGAACAACAACTATGACTACTGCAAGAAATGCTATGCGACTATTGCCGAAGGCGACCTCGCAGAGGCAGAAGGTGTACGCTTCGCGTGAGTTGGCCGATGAAGCCAAGACACAAGTGGAAGCCTTGGCCGTGATGCTGACGGACATGGGACGCAGGGACTACGGAGACATGTGTCTTCAGCAGATAGAATGGCTGGAAGCCCGAGGTCTGGACGCAGACTACCTGCCCGAGGACGACAGTTCTTCGGTCTATCGCGTTTGCGTTTGTGAAGAGCTTCCGATATACGACACAGAACCGAGTCATTACGAGTAGGAGGTGAGCGATGAGTGATGAGATCACGCTGGAAGAAGTAAAGAAGATTGTGTCGTTTATCAAGGACGAGTTTGGCAGGTGGATCGTCCACGACATCGAGTGCGATGTCGCTGGCTCCATTGACGGCAGTGTGAGCGGCAAGATTTATGGCGATGTCGGCGGCGGCATCGAAGGCAGCGTTATCGGAGATGTCGGAAACAGTGTCTTTGGGCTTGTCGGCGGTAACGTCCACGGCAATATCCTTGGCGATGTCGTGGGCAGTGTCACAGGCGATGTCGGCAGTGTCGGCGGAGATGTCATGGGCAATGTCAAGGGCAGCGTCGAGTGCAATGTCTGGGGTGATGTCAGGGGCAATGTCAATGGTGATGTCAGGGGCAGTGTCGGCGGCAGTGTTGGGGGAAAGGTCAATGGAATAAAGGGGATTGAGTGATGCCAAGATACCCGCCATCTCACCTAGAATCCAAGACTCTAGAGCGTCTGTTCGGTGCTGCGCAGCGTCTGCACCCTGAGTACACCTTGAATCCTGTCGTGCGTGTCTCGGGCTACCGCTACCTGCGATGGCTGCGCCTGACGTTCGGCCATTGCGAAAGTGTGGCAGCAGCGACAGAAGCGATGGATAAAATAATGTCGAGCGGCTGAAAGATTTGTTGACGAGTTGACGTACTAGACAATGAGGGGTTTATTTCTTTTGAAGTTTCACTACGGAGGATTTTATGTCACTGACATGGAGTGCGGAGAAGTGTAGTCCGAGTGTCCCCAGTACGGAGACAGAGGGAGCTTGGCGTGACCTACTGATCCTCGGATCGATGGCGCTCGGCATGGATGAGATCACTACTCGCAACATCAAAGAATGGATGTGGCGGCTGGCGTTTCTCAAGCAGACGGGTGTTGATCTCAGCATAAACGAAGGTCAACAGATTCCTCGCGAAGCGGTAGCTAGGTGGATCGGCTTGACCACAAACGCCGGAAGCGTAACCCGTGCAGCGTGGATCGAACGCAGGGTCAAAGGCATGAAGTTCAATGCGGACTGGGAAGTTCACAACCAAAGAGAGGCGGTAGCAGTATGACAGTAGAAGCGATGACCTATGACGAGTTGACTGAGTTCATTTGCGGTGTGCATGAACGCATCGCGAATGACAAGAAACTGAAGGTTGATCTGGATCGTGCATGGAGGGCGGCGTATGGCAGACCACTGTCAGACGAGACTCCTATCGTGCGTCGAGATGTTTGGGTGCGACTGATGGCAGCATGCCCCGACCCTGCTGGTGCGATGAGCGAACGCAGTCTGCTTGGCATCGACAAGCGTAGCGATTGCGAGATCGTTGACTGCGGTCTACTCATGGGGGGCGTGTTGTGTGCGGAACAGTTTGTGTATTGCGTACGCAGTATGTTTCTCTTGGGCTTCCATGCCACTACACCGGCGGCACTGATCGTTCCGCACATGGACACATGTGTAGAACAGATAGGGGCAGAGGCTTTCCTTGCTTTGCTGAATGACTTCTGGGCAGGCAGTGGTCAACTACACACTGACATCTGTCCTCTTCCGAAGGGTGTCAAGCTTGCTTCTGTGGATTGCCCGGCAGGGTGGAGTCCTGTGTGGTCTAACGGGCGAGAGGCAGTGTGTTGTTCCGAGACTTCGATAGAGGGCATGACGAGCAGCGGCCCTGTGACTTTGAAGCAAGTGAAGTTCGATGTGTTTCAACAAGGCGAAGGGAAGTGAGTGATGAGTAAGATCAGCGAGAAGTATCGTGTCCAATTCGGTGCGAAAACCGCTGGGCAATTGTTCAAGGATATTTGCTACGTTGCCTTCAAGCATGAAGTACACCGCTGGATGGACGAGGTCGGAACTGACGGCGAGAAGCTCGAAGCGATTCTCGCGATGGCCCGAGAAGGATTGTTCATGGAAAGAGAAAGGCAGCGTGTCGCGGAAAAGGCCGAAGCCGTGGACGGATGAGAACCTAAGTGTCTCGCTTCAATGGGGCCGCGACCA
>JAPLFP010000044.1 GCA_026390585.1 Ignavibacteriales bacterium
GAATGCACTCGGTAGAGCCGGCATTACCGTCAATAAAAACACGATTCCCAATGAGACCAAGAGCCCGTTTATCACCAGCTGGCTGCGTGTCGGTACGCCGGCAGTCACTTCCCGTGGCATGAAAGAAGCAGAGTCATCAGAAACGGCATCAAATTTGGATTGAGTTCTGCTTTGAAGGTCGAGATTCTTCTGCCGAAAAGATTGCCCATACTTCTTAGGCAAGTATTCTTCGCGAATCCATCTTTCAGCCTCAACTTGTGCCTTCGTGTCTGCCATGTTGCCTTATCATTTTTGTGAACGTGTGAAGAACCGGCTGCGGCATCAGCCGAGATACAGATGTTCATTATGCCACTGCAAGTACTCTTCCGATGGTTGTTCCTGGATCGCATTTGGCACCGTGATCAGGTTCCCATGCAATGGATAGTAGGAACGACCATTGCTGTAGTCCAACTTGAGCCGACTGCTCACCTCGACCTTTCGATCAGTCGTGATCGTCACATACCCTTGCTCAAACAAACGGTGCAGATCAGCCCGAAGCAATAAACCATTCCTGATCTCGTGCGAGCCGTTCTTGGCAAATGGTCGGATATGAGCGGCTTCAAGCGCGGGAAGTGAGTGTTCATGAGTTACTGCACAAGCCTTGGAATAGGCCTCGGTCACAGAGACTCGGAAAGCACCTTGCCCGAGGCGCGGGTGAATCATTATCGGAGAACCATACCGGTCTTGCAGAGCATTGTCATCAAACGATAGGTTGGATGATTCTGCGACCCTTTCTACAGAAGCCCTTTGCAAGCATTCATCCCAAACACGCTTACCTTCTCCCGTTTGCAGATCGTATCGCGTAGGGCGCAGGGTGCGCACCGGCCAGTCGCGGGGTTGGGGGATCCAGGCTTCCTTCGCAAAGAACTTAACGTTCACCACTACGATACAGCCAATTTGATGAATTCCCTCTCCACCGACAAACTTGTAACCCTTTCGAATTCGCCCGATCCGACCCTGCATCTCATCAAATGTGGCACATCCATTTCCCTCACGGAAGCAGTCCCACGCTAGCCAATCAGGCAGGGCTGCATAGCGAGCAAACAACCCGAATCCGGCGATAGCGTTATGTGGCGCCTTCAGCTTGAAGAGGAACGGCGAGAATTCGGGGGCACGAAAGGCCCAATGCGCCGAAGGAGTCCAAAAGTTCACTTCCTCCACAAGAGGCCGCTGGTTTAGGAATTCGTACCAATCGTAGTTTGTAATAGCTATTGTTCCCCACAGAGCCATAGTCTTTGCGCCGCGAAAGCGCGACTAATTCACGATTGATGATGATATGCAGATATCTATAGAGCCAATTCCAGTCTAGCCCCTCGGTTCAATTGTCGAGAGCAGGTCACGGAAATGATGTTTTCAGTACTTCCAAGCTTCATGCCGTAGTGGATAGCTATTCAACGTCTGTCTTAGTGATTTCCAGTTTGGCAGAAACTTGTCCATCAGAGCTACGAAATTCGGGTTGTGTCGTCGCTCGAGAAGATGCGCCATCTCATGGACAATGATGTAATCGAGGCATTGAAGAGGTTTTTTGGCGATCTCGAGGTTAATCCAAATTCTCCGAGCTCGCACGTTGCAGGTCCCCCACCTGGTCTTCATCCTCTTGACTCCCCATTGCAGCACACTGACATTCATGATCTTCTGCCACTTGTCAATAAGTGGAGGGATCTGAGTCTTCAATTCCTGCCTATACCATTCCTGGAGAATCCGTTCACGCTTGGTTCGAGAAGCACCTTTACGTACATAGAGGTCGATGCTTGGTTTTCCAGTCAAGACGACTTTGGGAGGACTTTGGTGTTCGATGAGATTCAGTAAGTACCTTCGGCCCTTGAAGTAATGACTTTCCCGTGGGATGTATTCGCGGGCAGATTGCCGACCCTGACCGACAAACTTGCGCTGGTGTTTATGTATCCAAGGTAATCTTGTTGTGATGGCAAGGGCTACGGCCTCGTCGTTGATGCGCAGAGGTACGGCTACACGCACACGCCCATTCGGTGGATACACAGCTAAATGCATATGCTTGATGTTTTTGCGAACAACATCTACAAGAAGTTCGCCAACTCGCATCTGGTACATCTTAGTATTCAGACTGGTTCCTCACAATCTCGATAATCTGGTCAGTCAACTTGTCATCCTTCAGCACTTTTTGGACGGCATATCGCACTACCTTGGTTTTCATATTATTGGCGCGCCAATCATCTTGCTTATTGTCGACCACCGCATCATGCACAGCTCGTGCAAGTCCTTCATTCTTGTCCAGGTTGTCGTAGAGGGCACGCATCGCATTGGTCCCAAGAGAGGGGGGATATGCAGTGCCCACGTTGGGGTTCTTCACTTTCTTGGTCAACTCGATAATCTTCGCAAGGTACTGTTCGTAGGCCAAGGCTTCCGCTTTGCGTTCCCTGATGAGCGCATCCAGCAACTCCGACATCTTCTCATAGTAAATCGGATTAATTGGCTGTTCGTCGATGATGACCCGGCGCAGGTTATTCTCAATCGTTTCGGCCATAGCCACCTTGTTGTTTCTAATGCCTTTTGGAAGTGCCTTGGTTGCTTCCTCACCGCGTTCCACAAGAAGTTGGACCAAGCTCATATCGTCGAAAGCCGAGATCTTCTCACTCTCCTCAGCACGAATATAGGTATCGATGAGATGCCTCATCGCGGGCTCGTACATTTTCAAGTCAATGTAATCGCCGCTGGCCATCTTCACTTCGGTCCGGGCTTTCTCGTAGTAATCTACCTCTTGTTTGATCTTTTCAATGTCAGTGTCTGGGTAACCGGCCTCAGCCATCTCATTGGCGATATCAGCATAGGCACGTATAAGTGCTACTGTTAATTTGTAGAGTGCCACACGCCTCGGCTCGTTTTCCTTCAACTCGCCCTTGTTCGATGTATCCTTGGCGCAAAAGTAACGAAGATATGCCTGTGTATCCTTTGGGGGATCCACTGGTTCACAGAGTGTCTTGATCGCCTCACGTGATTCTTCCAGCCGTTCTTTTGCTCGCACCAATCTATCGGTCAACAGACCAGCGACATCTTCTTTGTCATATCCATCAAGTGCGCCCGAGGTGTAATCGGTAACGGCTGCTTCCAAGCTTTTAAATAGGTCTTTGTAATCGATTATGTACCCGTATTCCTTGTCGTCACGATCCAATCGGTTGACGCGGCAGATGGCCTGAAACAGACCGTGATCCTGCATCTGCTTATCTATATAGAGATAGGTCGCCGGAGGAGCATCAAATCCCGTCAGAAGCTTGTCGACGACAATCAACAGCTTCATCTGTCCCGGCTCTTCAACAAATTTCTTCTTCACGATTTTCTCAAATTCTTCCACCCTGTTGACTGCTGCATCGGGATCTTGTCTGAACCAATCCGCCAACATCTTCTTATAGATGTCATACTTCTGCAGTTTCTCCGTCAATCCTTCGCCAGTCTCCTCGCCCTTGGTGTCAGCGATATGAGGCTGGTAGGATGTGATGATGGCGCACTTATCAAAGCCGTGAGCTGTGAATAGCTCATAGAGCTTGCATGCTTGATAGATGCTTCCGGAGACCAGCATAGCATTTCCGTGTCCACTTTTCAGACGATCTTTGGTCTCCATATCCAGAAGAATGTCTGCTACGATTTTCTCTAGCCGCGACTGGCTGGAGAGCACCATCTTCATCGTACCCCATCTTCTCTTCAGCTGCGCAAGGGCAACATCGTTCAAACCCTTCGTCTTGGCGTCGAACCATTGGTCAATCTTTTCCTGTGATGTAATGTTTTGATCAATGTTTCGTGCCTCATAGCGCAAATCCAGTATCACCTTGTCTCTCACACCTTCATCGAATTTGTATGTGTGGATGTAGCCGCCGAAGACCTCGATACTTCTTTGCTTGTCGGCCCTCAAGAGCGGTGTGCCGGTGAATCCGATAAAAAGCGCATTCGGCAGGATAGCCTTCATCGCTTTGTGCAGTTCACCCGACTGCGTCCTGTGGCACTCGTCTACAAAAACAACAAGATCACCCTTCGCCGTGAATCCAGGTGGCAATGCCTTCTTTACCTCCTCGATGAAAGCCGCAATATCTCCAACTTCCTCTCCCTCTTCCTTACCCCCAAACTTATGGATGAGGGAACAAAGCAGCCACGGTGTAGTGTCATTCAACTTGGCAATCAGGTCAGCGCCACTTTTCGTACGGTAGATTTCTTCGTTAACGCCCTTAAACACCTTCTCGATCTGTTCATCCAACTCGGTGCGGTCGGTAATGATGAGAACGCGGGCATCGGTGACATGTTCTCGCACCCACTTGGCCAACCACACCATGACGAGACTCTTGCCGCTCCCTTGAGCATGCCAGATGATGCCACCTTCACGCCGTTTGATATGGGTTTGAGCAGCCTTTACACCGAAATACTGACTATGCCGGCACGGCTTCTTTATCCCTGCGTCGAACAGCATGAAGTCGTGGATGATTTCGAGAAATCGGCTCTTCTCGCAAAGCTGGCTCAGCGATCGGTCGAGAAGGTTCTCGACGTCACTCTCCTCTTTCCAAGTCAGGTAGTACCTTTCTGGCGTCTCGATCACCCCATAGCGTAGACCCTCAGTGTCATTCCCGGCTAATACCAGCTGTATCGTGGCGAAGAAATGACCGATAAACGTATCCTTCTGGTTGTCCAAGTTCTGGCGGATACCTTCGCTCACCGAAACTGTCGATCGCTTCAGTTCCAGCACTGCCAGCGCGATGCCATTCACATACAAGACCACATCCGGGCGCTTATCGTGCTTGCCTGATACGGTGACCTCTTCAGCTACGGCGAAGTCGTTCTTATTTGGATTCTTCCAATCAATCAGCCACACCGTCTTGGTATTCTCTCCTGCTTCCTCAAGGACTTTCACACCGTAGCGAAGGAGGCTATACACCTCTTTATTGATGTCGTAAAGAGATTTCGTCTGGTCTCCCGCGGCCTTGTTCAGTTCATAGAGCGCGCGGTTTATGAGTGCCTCACTATAGCCCTGTCTTTTCAAGAAGATGCGTAAATACTTTTCTTCTATGTTCTGATTGTCCGACCGCTCTTCCCAGTTACCAAGATAGTCGTAACCCAACTTGTCACGGAATAGCCTGATCACCCGATTCTGCGTTGCGCGTTCGATTTGACCAACAGTGCTCATTTCACGCCTTCATCAGTTTGAAACTAACTTGATAGCGATAAAAGACGATGCTCGACACTGCTGCCAGCGCCCGGCGGATGCGTTGATCATCCTCATGCGCGATGATAACACCTCGGACGCTTTGCCCCTCTTCTGCCAGCTCCTCCTGCACATAGCCCATGTAGCGAAGCGTCTGTCCCACGACGGTATCGCTGGCCCTACCTTTTTTGAGTTCCACGACCAGCAGGCTCTTCTTGTCTTTGCTAACCGCAAGGATGTCAAGTGGACCGGTGTCGGTTTGATACTGTTTGCCTACAATCTCTCCATCCTCTTGGT
>JAPLFP010000145.1 GCA_026390585.1 Ignavibacteriales bacterium
GAAGAGCATGATGAATATGCCCAATAGCCCTATGGCGCTCGTCACGCTAGTGGTCCTTTCTCCAAAGATCTGTCCACCCGCCATCATAATGACCCCTGTCGCAACCAATACCACTAGTGCTCCAACCAAAACGTAATCCCATTTCCTCATTCCGATCTACCGTTCCATATACGGTAGGCCCCCAATATCAACAGCAGCCACACTGTGGACTATTGCGAGGGAACCATCGCTTGGCGTCGCAGTTTGAATTTGTGTGTGGGTCGCTCGGTGCGACCATCGTAATTTGAACTGCCGTCGTCGAGGTATTTTGTGTGTGTGGGTACCCTGGTGCGCACACACACAACTACTCCTCCCACGAGGTCATTCACTAGCGCGATTAGTTTTGAAGTATCAAAGGGACAGATCGTGAAGACCACGGACATCATGAGACAACAAGTGGCAGAGTTCATCGCTTTCAACCGAAACGATCTTCGAGAGAAACTGTCCACCAGCAGAGCCCGCTCCGAGAACGGGACGATTCGAATCACGAAAGGTCATCGACTCTTCTCGAACAGGAACAACGTCCTCTTCATGATCTTGCAAGACACATGTGACGTTCACGATCTTCTGTATCCGCCATGCTCGCGCTGGGTCTTCGAGCACAGGTAGAAGATCCCGCCGGCGAGGGAGACGGCCTCAGACACATCGGCAGACCTATTCGTGGCAGATCTAGATCATGAAACCCTACAGGACGCACGTTTGAGGAAAAAAATGAAGAAATTCCGGTCAATATCGGTTCTAGGATGTTTGCCTAGTACCTTCGGCGCTTCTGGTAGCAGTCTCTACAGTAGACTGGTTTGCCCGACGTCGGCACAAACGGTACTTCCGTGTCTGCGCCGCATTCGGAGCATTTGACTTTCGTCATTTGCCTCGGGGCACCATAGCGTCGATTCTCGTAACCCATATTCGCTTTCCACCGTCCTTTGATCGTTAGTTATACGAAAGATAATACTCGACGCGATAATCGGCACGGGCCTGACGACCCCTCCCGTCATCCACGCAGGTAAGATCTCCAGTATACCGTGCGGGCAAGAGGCAGGACTACTATAAAAGGTGACCCAAAACTTGCCTGTGCGCACCGACGGTACACTTGGTGCGTGCACACACACAAATCAGCGGTTCAAATTACAACGCCCGCAAGAAGAAGATTGCACAAAAACCAAGTTCCAAATCCTTGGATCAAGGCAATATATCGCTGCCTTTGTAGCTCCAGCCATTGCGAGATCGGGGAAGAAGCCAACATATGATCAGGAAGCATGAGATGAACCCTATTGTCAGGCCTTTTGACGTGAAACCATCGATGGAAAGCTATCGCGTGCAAGGGGCTTTCAACCCAGGTGCGACGGTGTTCGGCGACGAGGTCCTCCTGCTTCTACGTGTGGCGGAGATATGCGAACCCAAAGAAGGCTATATCCGCATACCCACGTATCGTTTCGATGACGGACACCCGCGGCCGGACATCATAGAGTTCAAGGCCCTTGATCCAGATGTGAAACTGAGAGATACGCGCAGTGTAGTGTACAAGGGCCGGGAGTACCTTTCCACGATAAGCCACATCCGGATTGCGCGGAGCAAGGATGGCCTGCACTTCACGGTGGACGAGAAGCCGCTTATTCTTCCTGTCGATGAAACAGAGGAGTACGGCGTTGAAGATGCGAGAGTTACGTTCATCGACGACAAGTACTACATCACCTACACGGCCGTCTCGCAGGACTCGTGGGCCACCGCCCTTGCGGTGACGGAAGACTTCAAGAGTGTTGAGAGAAAGGGACTAGTTTTCTATCCTGAGAATAAGGACGTGGTCATTTTCCCCGAGAAGGTTGGCGGCAAGTACATGGCCCTGCACCGCCCCAACAACTCAGGCTTCGGAAAACCATCGATCTGGTATTCAGAGTCGCCGGACATGGTTCATTGGGGGAATCACAGATGTATCCTGCGTCCGCGGGATACGAAGTGGGTGAGAGTTGGCGCCGGGACCCCGCCGATCAAGACGCCAGAAGGATGGCTCGTCATCGCCCACGGCATGGACGACAAGAGCGCTTACTCGTTGTTCTGCGTACTTCTTGACCTCGAAGAACCCCGGAGAGTGGTTAGGTGCGCGGACGCACCCCTTCTGATGCCAACGGAGCCGTATGAAACAGATGGCTTTTTTGGCAATGTCGTGTTTTCGAACGGCATGATAGAAAAAGATGGAAAGATTCTTGTCTACTACGGCGCAGCCGACGAGTCTTCCTGTGTCGCCATCACAGATATCGACGGTCTGCTTGCAGGCTTCTGAGATAACGCTGAGCACAAAGCAGTATGCCGTTGATGCCGATTTCGAATGTGTGACGTCATCTTCGCTGATTGTATTCTTCCTTTGTCTAAAGTGCGAACGCGAGCATGGGCTTACGTGTTTTTCGTGTGCGAGTTAATCCATCACTGATGAAGCACTGCAGCCGGCAAGGCGTATCCTCGTTCAGTGTGACACGGAAGAGGGATTGTTAGGGACTTCTTCCCCCTAGCGGTCCGTTCGTCCTTTGGACTGATTCGTGTGTGCGCACCAGCCCTCGTCGTTGTTGGTGTGTGTGCGCACCATGAGACCCACACACAAGAGAATCCTTGAATGCGTGACGTTTGGCTGTCAGGCGCTATTTCTTTCGCTTCTTCTTAGGGGCGGGAGTTCTCTTTTTCGTTATGTGGTAGATGTCGAGCCAGATTCCGTCGACGACTTTGAAGAATGCGACTTTCCAATCACCATCTTCAATTGGCCCTATCATGGCAGGATACCCAGCATCCTTTAGTCGTTGCAGGGCTCCGTCGAAATCATCGACCTCGAATCCCAAGTGATCCAGCTCGTCTCCTTCTTTGAATGGGCCTGCGACTGGGCTGTCATCTGCGTACCAGTTGATCTCCAACCAATGCTTCTCGTCGAGTGTCAAGAGGTTTGCGAACTCGCCCTTGTTCAAGGGGGCTTTGATACGACCTTGCAACTTCATTCCAAGGACGCTCGTGAAGAATTGAATTGCCTTATCGAGGTCTCGGACACGTATGCCCGTGTAACCGAACTTGAATCTCATAGTAAGCAAGAGTGCTCGTTTCGGCATAAAGACTGTACCAAGGACCGATGCTATACCAATGTGTGGATCACGTGGTGCGGCGGTCGGGATTCGAACCCTCATGGGAGATGTGCGTGTGTGTGGGTATCATGGTGCGCACACACACACACTTTTTGACGACGAAGAACGACGGATATTGACTTGATATTGACTTCCGATGCCATACTCCCAAGGTTCGTCACTCGGCCAGCACTTCTACGGTAACTCGAAGTATTACTGACACCGTAAACGTATTCTCCGTGTTGCACAAAGTCTGTTTCGGATTCGTGCTGAACCATGACAAATATCTGCGATAGAATTCTTGCCGTAGAC
>JAPLFP010000068.1 GCA_026390585.1 Ignavibacteriales bacterium
ACACTCTTTCCCTAGACGTGTGCTCTTCCGATCTTATGCGGGGGATCCAGTTCTTACCTGGAATCCAAACTCAATGCCTTCTTTTTCAAATTCTTCGTTGAGCGCATAATTTATTTTTTCTTGTGTATCGAGGTAGATGTGGTAATCTCCGGTTTTTATGTAGTAGATAACTTCGAAGTTGTAGGCGAATGGTCCGATTTCTCGGAGATGAATCATGTCAAATTCCGCTGGTTCGCATGTTTTGATTGTGTTTTCAACGATTGTCGGGATCTTTTTAAGTTTGTTTAACGAAGTGTTTTGGTTTGCTCTGATGGTGAATTCGACACGTCGTTTCGTCATTTTTTTATAGTTACGTACGCTTCCAGAGGTTATCTCCCGGTTTGAAACAATCATCTCTTCTCCTTGGAGAAGTTGCATACGGGTGGATTTCATCCCGATTTTTGTGACGGTTCAACAGGTGTGACCCGGGGTCGAGGCCAGAGAATATCAAAGAGGCTCGTACCTTCTCCCAAATACTTCTCTCTGTACCAGGCGCCGGTTGTATTTCCCGTCTCCTCAGTCAGTTTGTTCACGGTCATTGTCTGTCCAACAACTCCTCCTTCACTGTCCTCGAAATTCGCCGTCATCCCATAGAGTATAAAGTCAAACGGATGACTGCTGACCTTCTTGTGAACGAACAGATTGTACTTTCCACCCGAGAGTCGTTTCAGAATATCCATAAAGTTCACTCCGACTCTCATCATGTAACCGTAGTATCCGCGTCCCTCCTGCCACCCACCATCGTCTCCAATCTGATCGAATGTCAGATTGATCCGGTTGTAGGCCTCTGCGACAACATCAAGGATTTGGGGATTCTCCTTCAAGAGGCTCATTGCGGTTATCCCGAGTCCTGAATAGCAGATTGCCGACCAGTTACAGCGGTGAGCCGAAGCCCACCAAAAGAATTCGTAGTTGCCACGCACTCGTGTAATTGCCTTCTCGAGAAGCCCGTTGCGTATCTTGTCCCGTTCAATTTTGGTGAGCACGGGATAGACCCAGTCATACACAGTTGAAACCGCAATCGACTTATCTGCCGCAAAGATATCGTAGGTGAAGACAACCCGATCATCAGGGACATTCCATGGCCATACGCGGGGATAGATGATATCAAACTTGTGGGCCGGGTCAACCCAGTCAGCCAGGTCGCATAAAGCAGTGGCAAACTCAATCGCTTTCCTCGCATACTTGACCTCTCCTGTCATTTGGTACAGGAAGGCAAGTTTCACAGCTCCCTCACTGATCTCTGATGTATAGACGCTGCCTTCGTCGGGACTTGCAGAGTAACGCGGATGTTCCAGCCGCGGTGGGGGTGGATTCTTGACAGGAACATTCAGAAGGCGATGCCCTTCGGCCAGTAGCCCGGCCATGATCTCCCTGCTCTCAGGATCAATCTGAGTGCGCTTCAGAATTGCTGGCTTGTCGGCCTCATTGAAATACAGATATGGATGTTGCAGTTTCTCGACGTTGACAGCCCTGGCCAGATCCTCCTTCGCGATCTGGGCATGCAATGCTTCGGAGAGAATGAAGGTGAGAACAAAAACGAACAGGCTTGTGTACTCTTTGGCGAAATGTCGTATGGTCACGGTCGTGAGAGAGTTAAGGATTCGTGGTAGTTGTTGTTGGCTGCTGGACTTATGGTGTGACGGTGATGGTAGCTCCTTTGAATTCCTGGTTCCGCGCCTCAATCAGTGCCTTCATCCCCGGAACAGGCTTGAATTCGATCTGTGCTCTCCCGTTTGCCATCTCGATGACTGAGCTTCTGGTCGACGTGCCATAATCGACGAGCAGTTTGCCCGGACCATCGCACGCAAAGTAGATTCGTTTGCTGTAATCAAGACATCGCTGGCCGTTTTGATCTACCGCAATTGCCGTGACGAGTATGTTTCCTGTTGTCGTGTGTTCCGCAGAAAGCTCAATGTGATCTGCTGCCCCGTTCTTCTTGCTCGTGTAATGGACCACCATCGAATCAACGGCTGCCTTGGATCCATTGTTGAATCCGACGGCCAGGAGGCGATTGGGCCCCTCCGCAAACTTGACGTCCCAACTCAATCCGCACGCTGGATAGGAACTGAGAGAGCGACTGCGCCTTCCCTTGCTTGCGCCATTGATAAAGAGCTCCACTTCGGAACAGTTGCTGAAGACCTTCACGAGGCGATTGAGATCAGGGGGACCGCTGCGGTCAGTCCATGTGTGCGACTCGATGTAGCAGAAGCTGGGTGATGTAGTCCAATAGCTCTTAAAAACGTAGTACGCATCTTTGGGCCTTCCCGCACGGTCGACGAGCCCCTTTTCATTGATGTACGGAATCGGGTTCTCAGGCCGGAGCGGCGTCGGGAAGTCTTTGAAGGCCCACTGGGCATTTCCTGTAAACCAATCTGTTTGCTCAGAGATGTGAAGATACCAGTCGAACAGGTTCACAATGTAGTTTTCACTCCAGTCGCTCAGTTGAGAAACATTTTTTAACTTCTGCGGCTTGATATTCTCTTCCCACCCATCGGCAACCGCCATCCCTTCACCCGTGATTGGATTTTCCGTATGGCGACCCAGATGACTGTCACCGCCATATTCTGTATGAATGAATCTCTTGAAATTCTTTCTGGCATCGGCGATAGCGGCTTCATAGGTCCCGTAGACTCCGTTGTACCATCCAGGCCAGAGGGATGGAGAGACAAGATCGACAAGATCAGCTCCTTCAGTGAATTTTCTTGTCGCTGTCATTCGATAGGGATCAAGCATGTGCGCAATCGCGTTTAATTCTCCTATCATCGCGCGAAGCGAATCCATCTGATCTCCGCCGGAAAAATCCGGAAGCCAATTCAATTCGTTTCCGAGCGAGTGGACGATGATGGAGGGATGATTGAAATTCTGAATGATTTGTTCCTTGAGAAGCTGTCGCGTGTTCTTCTTCCATTCCTCACCACCCATCCCTCCACGACACCAGGGCAACTCATCCCAGACGAGAATTCCAAGTTCATCGCATGCACGATAGACTTCTCGAGCCTGTGGATAGTGAGCCAGTCGTACGAAATTCGCTCCCATCTCCTTGATGGCCTTCATGTCTCGCCACTGAAGACTGTCTGGCAGCGCGTTTCCGTATCCCGCAAAATCTTCATGTCGATGCGTCCCCCGGAGCAGCAACCTCTTTCCATTCAGAAAAAACGGGCCATGGTCCTTGATCTCAAACCAACGATAGCCAATCCGTTCAGAGACGCCGTCGAGAGTCATCCCTGATTGTTTCAGCGTGACTAACACTGTGTAGAGCGTTGGATCAGCCGGAGACCACAGCGCCGGTTGCGCCACAACCGGCATCGCGAGACTACGCGAAATCGATCCCGACTTGAGCTTCACCGGCTCGGACTTCCTGGCCATTTCCTTCCCTAGAGGATCGATGAGGACCGCTTCAATTTCTCCATTAGTTGTCGTGACTGAACTGTTCGCAATTGTGATATCGAGTACAGTCTCTGCTCTTTCCTTACTGACAACCGGAGTCTTGACAAGCACGCGCTCGATGGAACATGATGGAATGACGTTCAGCCAGACATTGCGCGTGATCCCACCGTAGATGCAGAAATCAGATTTCTGTGACGGAATGACGTTGGGATCGTATGAGTTATCTGCCCTGACAAGAATGGTGTTGCTCTCCCCCTGCTTCAGAAACGGCGACATGTCAATCGCAAACCCGACGTATCCGCCAATGTGTCCGCCGGCGTGCGATCCATTGACATAGACATCGCTCGTGATGTTGACCCCTTCGAACTCCAGAATGTACCGAAGAACGCTCTTGCTCTGCGGAACGAACAATTCTCTTTTGTACCAGCTTGCAGAACGTCGATAACCGGGGACCTGATCAACAGCGTCAAACCTGTTCCACGTGTGCGGAAGATCGACCTTCACCCACTGCTGGCGTGATTGCTTCAGCAGTTCGAGCGATGTCGCATTGTCCTCGAGATAGTCCCACTTCTCATTGATCTGAACGCGTTGCCTCCGCGGCGCATCGGAGATCGTTTGCGATCTGACAAGCGAAACGGTTCCGAAGGCGAGCAACAGAGCGCCAGAAAGTAGAGCAAGTGGTTTTATGGTCGCGTGCATTATGATCCCTGGCGATCTTACTCTACCCAAAGCACCGGTTGGCGAATCGGGATACTGCGCTGGACTTCCTCATTCTGGGAGTCGGCTTTGAGCTTCTTCCATGTTTCAATGTAACGCGACTCACCGAGGGCAATTCCGGCAAAGAGCAGAAACGGTTGCCGTCCTGGAAAGGCATCAAAGTACATCACATCCTTCGGATACGGCCATTCTGATTTGTCCACGATGTAGGGATAGAGGAATTGAACTGCTTTCCTCATGTTCCTGCCATCAGGGAGTGTATACTCCCAGAGATTGTCACTGGTCGACGACAAGATCCAGCAGATTGTCGCCATTCCCTCGAGGTTGAAGATGGAGTAGCTGTACGGTTTCGTCCGTGCGAGCTCTTCAGGGAAGCTTCCATTGGCAGCCATTTGTTTCGTAAGGAGGGTGTCTTTAAATCTAGACCGGCAGTACGAGAGATTCGCCGTATCATTGACGAGATGAGCAAATGCTGCAACCTGCGCGACCCACCATGTTCCATGATTGTTCTTTGAGCCGCGTTCATCGATTCCGTATTGATGCATTGTCAAGAATTGCAGGTATTCGCCGAACCATCGCTTGATGGCAGCTCCATCTTCTTCCCTCAACGACTTCGACGCTGTGAGAACCTCAACTGCCCGCGCAACCTCGATAAGGTGGATGGTATCAATGATCCCTGTCCCGCGTCCCGTGAATCTCCCCTTGATTGCCTGTGCGTATTTCAGATGAGGGTACATTTTCGTTGCGTCATCAACGCACCACGCCTTCAAATGTCGTACTGCCTGAGCAGCATATTTCTCAGCACCGGTGATTTTGTATGCCGCAGTCAGGGCAGAGACAATATCGCAAAAGCGACGCATGGCCTCCCGGTGTTTGTTGAAGTTGTCGGGATTTGTTTCACCATCGCGCCGGATATAGGGCCCATCGGGATTCTTGGGATCCGGCCACCAGTAGTCTCCCTCTGAGAAGTATTCATGCAAGCCACCTGCGCTTCGTGAAGCAGGACATGCACTCACCGTGATGGGTGGCTCACTGAAATACTGCTCGGCGGCGGTCAGGATCCGCTCACGATCGAGGGAAGCGACATCGACACTCATCTTCTGCTGAGCGCAATTGAGAACAGGAACCAGGCCTGCAACTACGAATATCCATCCCCGCATCAATGCCTTTTGTTCGCTTGTTCGCATACACATCCCCTATTTCGGTTGTTGCGCGTATCTGAGCGTCGCCTCGAGGAAGTAATAGTCGGCGTAGATGAGCGAGACGTCAACCTCTGCATTCTTCGGTTTATGGCCGACCGAATGATTCAGGATCGCCTGGGACGATGTTCCTTCTGCCAGGTAGGGGGCTGAGCATATCGAACCCAGAATGTTCTCCGCGGCCTCGCGGTACTTGCTTTTGAGCCGAGATGCGTCGCCGTATTTTGACAACTCAAGAAGGGCAGAAGAGGCAACAGCCGCGGCAGACACATCTCGCGGCTCGTTGGGGATTCCCGGAGCCTGAAAATCCCAATACGGAACGTAGTCTGCTGGCAAATGACCGATAAAGTAATCAGCTGCGTGTTGCGCTGTTTGAAGAAATCTCAGGTCTTTGGTATAGCGATAGGCCATCGTAAATCCGTATATTGACCACGCCTGTCCACGCGCCCAGCATGATGAATCAGCATAGCCTTGACTCGTACCCTTGGTGAGCACTCTACCTGTTATCGTATCATAGCTGATCACATGATAGGTACTGTAGTCCGGTCTGAAGTGATTCTGCATCGTCTTCACTGCGTGGCTGAGGGCGGCGTCATACATTTCCTTTGTGCCGCCGTTTTGCGATGCCCAAAAGAGCAATTCGAGATTCATCATATTGTCTATGATGACAGGATATGGCCACCTGCGATTATCCCACGATTTGATGCATCCCACAGTAGGATTGTAGCGTGTCATCAGTGAACGGGCGGCCTGCAGAATAACATCCTTGTACTGCTCGTTCCTTGTAATCCGATACCCGTTCCCGTAACTGCTGAAGATCATGAAGCCAACATCATGATGGCTCTTAAGATATTGAATCGACTCCAATCCTTCTGTCCAACGAACGGCGGCCGCCCGGAGGGATGGATCTCCGCTTTCTTCGAATGCATGCCACAAACATCCCGGAAAGAATCCACTCGTCCAGTCTTGGATGGGGACCGTCAGCCATTTTCCATCTGACCCCGTGAACCGTGGATATTGGATACTATCTTCCCATTCTGAAACTGCATGTTTCAGCTGTTGCCGGGCAAATTGCCACACCCGATCAACGGGAAGTTTGTAAGCCTGTGCTTTGGCAAGGGTTGTGCTCATGGTAACCGTAAGAACCGTCATCAGAAGTATCTTCATCATCTGGACATTCACTTTATCATAGTAGGTTTAGTGCAACCAGGGCGGCGTCACGGGTAGGCACGCGTTGAATTCCTCAATCAGCTTGTTCTCATAGGCACCGGCGAAGGATCCTTGAAGAAAACGTTCAATCCCTTCCTTATAGAATCGTTCCCACGATTCCTCTTCATGCCCGGGATTGATTGGATAGAAAAGCGCACCATTGGATTTTGCTGCATTCATGTCCCCGGGGGCATCACCAATCATCAACATTTTATTCTCAGCGTATTTACCTTTTGCCGCGTATTGGATATGCTCTGCCTTCGTTCCGTACTCCTGCCCGCAGATGATCTTCACATACATATCAATACCATGTTCTGCCCATTCTCGGTTGAGCGCTTCACCCGGAGTCTGAGAGACAACGATTACATCAGCGTGCTCATAAAGCTTCGCCAGTGATTCGCGGACCCATGGAAACGGCGGTAACCCATAGACCATCTCGCCGATGGACTTGTTGACTGCTTTCGTCCACGCAAGAGCCTGATCAATAATCGGGTTGTTGACTTCTTTCGCGTACCGTTCCAGCGCCGGATTGCCGAGCTTTGTTTCTTTCTTCACCCATTCTTTCAGGGGGGTGACATCCGGAATCTTCGCATCGCGCGCTTTGACTTCTTTTCGTTCGGCAAGCAAGCGCATTGTCTCGATAACCGCATGAAACCGGTTACAGCCCCGTGTTTGAGAATACAAGTTGACGAAGTCCCAGGTTTCACGGGCATATTTTGAAATATTCTGTAGCTCCCAATAACGAATGAAATTCGGGCAGAAACATTCCTTGTGTTTGATTTCCATCGTATCAAATGCGCAGCCGTCAGAATCAATACCCACAAAAAACGATTTTGTCGGTTTGATGTCTTTCAATTCTTGATGCGGATCGTGAGTCATGTCTTCTTTTCTATCCTGAAAATGTAAACGCGTGGCGTTCACGCTTCGGTTTTGAAACGAAGTTCCCTCACCTGGAACTCTCTCAGGCTCTCGCAGGAGCTTTCTTCTGTGCGGCTCTGTGCAACAGCCATCCCACAACAGTAATCATCATACCGACCATGACAAAGCAAAACCTTCCAAACAGATCGTTTGGTATGAGAACCAGAAGAATGACAAAGAGACCGTAAGGGAATGCAAGTCGGGAGAGCATTCTTAGCTGAGCATAATCCATTGCTTTCGTTATTTCCGGATCTGTTATCACAGGGGTATTCATGTTCGAAAAAACTTCGTCAACATGATTCTTGTATTCGTCTGTATTGTATTTGGAGAACAGAAGAGTGCCAAAAAACCATCCAGACATCAATGGAACCCCAAGGAGCATTGAAGCGATCAGAAGGTAAAATTCAGCATAGACATATTTTGTAAAGGGAACGGCAATGCCCAACAGCGTTCTGACAACTTCGGGATCCAGGACGTAGTAGATGATCAATGAAATGACGAGACCGAACAACGTGGTACTCCATCCTGCCCAGGAGGGCGCCTTTCTGAAGAACAATCCCCAGATGAGCGGAATTGCGATGGGAATGGCCACCATGCTGCTGAAGTTGATCATCAGCGCGAATAAACTAAGTCCCTTCAGTTGATTCAAGCCAATAGCGGCAAGAATAATGAGAGCTCCCAATATGACTGTCGTAATTCTACTCGCCAGCAAGTATTCTTTTTCGGATTGGTTCTTTCGAACAATCCTCATATAGAAACTACGCATGAAGAATCCGGAGTTTTTGTTCAGGCCGGTATCCATGTTGGATATCGTACACGCAAACATAGCCGTGACCATAAGCCCGATCATCCCCTGAGGGAGATGTCTCAATCCCATCCCAACATATGCACCTTCGGAGATTCTCTCACCTAGTGGTCTCAACTGCTCTATGACACCAAGGTCCGGGTAGAGGATGGCTG
>JAPLFP010000130.1 GCA_026390585.1 Ignavibacteriales bacterium
CACGGAAGACGGCTACGTAAATGTGACAGGCATAAGCGTGAAAGCAAGTGCGCAATACCCGGGGAGATCTGCCGTCCGGCCATGAGCTACCATCGCTGCAAGGCGATGGGAGAGGACAGCAGAAGACAGCAGAGGGCATAGTATCCACCAGTATGGTGGAGAAGGCCCGAACACAAGGAAGAGGGCAAGAAGCCACGCTTTTCGGAGACGAAGGAGACGCAGAAAGTATGACTGAGAAGTCCGAGACCGGTCGAGCCGGAGACCACCGGAAGTGGTCGAGGGACGATGCGGGTGCGTCAAGCGTCACGACAAGGCGGAGGAAGGAAAGCCCAGAGGAGAAGGCACTCATGGAGTCGGTGGTGTCGCAGGAGAACATGAGGCGGGCGTATGCACGAGTGGTGGGGAACAAGGGAGCAGCAGGAGTAGACGGGATGAGTGTAGAGGAGCTGAAGCCTTATCTGCAGACACACTGGGAAGAGATCAAAGAGGGACTGCTGGCAGGGAACTACAAACCGCAGTCGGTTCGAAAGGTAGAGATACCAAAGCCGGGAGGAGGAAAGCGAGTGTTGGGGATACCGACGGTGGTGGATCGTTTGATCCAGCAGGGAATGCATCAGGTGTTAGCGCCGATGTTCGACGAAGACTTTTCTGAATCGAGCTACGGCTTCCGAGAGGGGAGGAATGGGCAACAGGCAGTGGTGCAGGCACGGAAGATCGTGGCAGAAGGGAAGCGATGTGTGGTAGACATTGACTTGGAGAAGTTCTTCGACCGTGTCAATCACGACATTCTGATGACGAGGATAGCAAGGAAGGTGAAGGACAAACGGGTGTTGCGAGTGATACGGGGATACCTTCAAGCGGGGATGATGAGTGGTGGGATGGAAGAACAACGGACGGAGGGGACGCCGCAGGGCGGGCCGCTATCGCCGCTGTTATCGAACATCCTGCTCGATGAGCTGGACAAAGAGCTAGAGAGACGAGGACACAGCTTCTGCCGATATGCTGACGACTGCAATGTGTATGTTCGGTCGCAGAGGGCGGGAGAACGAGTGCTGATCTCGCTCAGGCGCTTTCTGGCGAAGCATCTCCGACTACGGGTGAATGAGGCGAAAAGTGCAGTGGCCCGACCGTGGCAGAGGACATTCCTGGGATACTCGATGAGTTGGGAGCGAACCCCAAAGCTCACAGTGGCCAAAGGGTCGATTCAGAGGCTTAAAGAGAAAATCCGGGAAGTCATACGCAGGGGACGAAGTGTCGAGCAGATCATCGCGGCGTTGAAGCCGTTGTTGTGTGGATGGATGGCATACTTCAAGGGAATCGATGTCAAGCGATGCCTTGAAGACCTTGACGGATGGATACGGCGGAAACTACGCAGTGTGATCTGGCGGCAGTGGAAACGGGTCTACACGCGTGCCAAACAACTGATGCGACATGGAATCGCTGAATCACGTGCGTGGCAGTCTGCCACAAACGGGCGAGGCCCCTGGTGGAATGCCGGAGCCTCGCACATGAACCAAGCGCTACCGAAGAATTACTTTGATGCCGCTGGTCTTCCCTCACTGCTCCAAGAACGCTTTCGTCTTCAACACTCTTTGTGAACCGCCGTATACGGAACCGTACGTACGGTGGTGTGGGAGGACGGCGGGGGCAACTCCGCCTCCTACCCGATTCCATCCAGAACAAACGTCTTGGATAAATCTACTTGAAACGTGCAATCTTGCCGGTAGTAACAACCCTGCTTCTGTGCACGAATGGTATCATTGCAGGCAATAATCCCAAGACCGCCATCGCTGTCCGGACTCCTGTCGCGCCCAGAATTGACGGCATCCTCGATGAACCGGAGTGGAAACTGGCGAAGCCGCTTGTGGACTTCGTTCAGCTGGTGCCGAAGGAAGGGTCTGAGCCAACGGAGAGGACAGAGGTTCGGATTCTCTACGATGACGATGCACTCTATGTTGGATGCACGATGTATGATTCTGAGCCGTCAAGGATCGTAGCGCGTCTGGGCCGTCGTGACGACGAAATCGAATCCGATTACATCAATCTTCTCCTTGACAGCTACCACGATCACCAGACGGATTTTGAGTTCAGGATCAATGCCTCCGGCGTGAAGGTCGACGTTCTCCGATATGATGACGGTCGCCAGGAGGATTATTCGTGGGATCCCGTGTGGAAGGTTGAAACGCGAATCACCAACGAAGGATGGGTCGCAGAGGTCCGAATTCCATTCAGCGTGTTGCGGTACTCCGACCAGCAAAACCGCGAATGGGGGTTGCAGATCATCCGTCGGATCTCGCGTAAAAAAGAGCAGATCCATTGGGCCCTTATCAAAGCGAGCGATAACGGGTGGCCGTCGAAGTTTGGTCACCTCGCCGGATTCGATCGTCTCCCGTCTTCTGCCGCCGTAGAAATCCTTCCATACTCTGCTGGCAGTGGTGAGTTCGTCCCCGTTTCGCCCGCCAACCCGCAGGGGAGACAATTCACCGCGAACGCAGGGTTCGACCTGAAGTACCGCCCCAGCGCGTCAGTGACTGTCGACGCGACGGTCAATCCCGATTTCGGGCAGGTCGAGGCAGATCCAGCCGTTCTCAACCTGACCACGTTTCAAACGTTCTTTCCTGAGAAGAGGCCGTTCTTCATCGAAGGTTCTCAGATCATTCATTTCTCAACGTTCGGTGACAACGCGGGTCCCGGGTTGTTCTATTCGAGGAGGATCGGCAGGCCGATCAGCGTTGATGCACCCCCGGGCGGATACGTTCAGGACCAGCCCAAGTTCGCCACAATTCTGGGAGCAGTGAAGGTTTCTGGAAAAACCGAGGGCGGGCTGTCAATTGGCGCGCTCGAAGCCATAACGCAGCAGGGAAAAGCTACTCTCGTTGATTCGATGGGCAACAAGTCGGAGCAGGTTGTCGAGCCGTTCTCGAACTTCAGCTTGATTCGTTTGAAGCAGGACATTCTTGAGAATTCCAACGTCGGAACGATCGTCACGAATGTCACGCGGGATGGTAGACTTCCCGCATATACCGGAGGACTCGATTGGAATTTGAGATTCCTCGAGAGCGTCTACAGAATTGATGGTTTTCTCGCCGCTTCGCACACCACAAACGCCGATCCGATCGTCCAAAACGCCAATGGATACCACGATGGACCCGCAGGAAGACTGAACATCAACAAGGAAGGGGGCGAACATTGGAGATGGTCGCTGGGATACGATTTCACGAGCAAAGGATTCAATGTCAATGATATCGGATTTTTCCGGAGGCCGAACGACCGAGGCACCGTGAACACGCTCCAATACCGCGAAGACATCCCGTCTGAATCATTGCAGCGTTGGAATCTCACGGCGCTCTATCACTATCGAACGAATTTCGACAACGCCGGGCTCTTCAATCAGGTTCAGTTACAGGGAGACCTGTTGTTGAGAAGCTATTGGGAGATCCAGACTCAAGTCGCAGTTGACTATGGCAAGTATGATGATCGGGAAACTCGGGGGAATGGCCTCTATCGGAAACCTGTGGCACGGAACGCAATGGTGTTCGTTTCTTCCGATCCTCGTTTGCCAGTGGTCGGAGGTCTCCAGCTCGTAACAGGCAACGATACGCACGGCGGCAATTCTTGGAGTATGATGGCACAAATGGAGCTCAGACCTGCATCGAACGTGACGGTACAGTTTTCTCTTACCCACACCGACACGTACAGGTTCTTCGCTTGGGTTGCGAACAGGACTGTGGCTGACGATCCAACGCTCCCGTCGAATGCCACAAGCAGTATATTTGCCCAGCGCACCGTGAGCCAATGGGATCTTACGACGCGCGGCTCGTTTGTCTTCGCTCAGAATCTGACGCTGCAATACTATCTTCAAGTGTTCACGGCAAAGGGAAAATTCGAAAACACACAACGGATGATTTCGGATGATCTCTTCGTGCCGTACGCGTTCAATTCTCCAATATCAAATAACCCATCCGATTTTTCCAATCTTTCTTTGAAATCCAACGTCGTTTTGCGGTGGGAGTACCTCCCGGGCAGCACGATCTTCCTCGTCTGGTCGCAGGCAAGACAGGGAGCACACGGCAACTATCAGACCACCTTCTGGGATAATGTCTCGGATGCTTTCTCATTGCCGACGGACAATGTCCTGTTGTTGAAGATAAGCTACTGGCTGAGTCTCTAGTGAATTGCCGATTGTCGACTTCCGATTGGCGATTGAGAATGGTAAATTATGTATCACACTACAAATCATAAATCGAAGATCGGAAATCGGCAATGGCCATAAGTGAAGGTGGACCGACAATGCTGAAACGTGGCGACGAAATAGTCCTCACAGTGGATGATGCCGCGTTCGAAGGGCGCGCGATCGGCCGGCATGAAGGATTTGTTGTTTTCGTCGATGGCGCAGTCCCGGGCGATTCAGTGAAAGTTCGCCTGCTGAAAGTCAAGAAGAGCTACGCAGAGGCCAAGGTGGTAAGCGTGGAGCAACCTTC
>JAPLFP010000036.1 GCA_026390585.1 Ignavibacteriales bacterium
GGTACGAATGGAGGCACCCTTGACATCGATATCAACAACGGCCAGGGAACTTCAGGTTCGAATCTAGGCGGTCGCAAGATAAACGACGGCCAATGGCACCATGTTGCTGGAATTCGCAGCGGAGCTTCTGTCATGCTCTACGTTGATGGAATGTGGGACTTTCAGAAAGTCGTCACGCAGGAGCCCAACAATTCAACAATCTACAGAATCGGGCAATCGAACTCCGGTGCATATTTCAACGGAGTGATCGACGAGGTTCGCGTATCCAGTGTCGCGCGATCGTCGCTTGATTTTGATCTGCAGTTGCCTCCCACAAGTCTGACTGCAACAGCCATCGGATATGGCATTCGTTTAACCTGGTCGCATGGTGGAGGTACGATGCCATTCCTTCGATACAAAGTATACCGTGGTAATGACTCCACGAATGTGACATGCGTCGATTCAACCATCTCGACAACCTTCACGGACGTAAGGATCACAACGTCAACGAAGTACTTCTACCGAATCAGCGCTGTGGATGCCCTCGGCTTCGAGACATTGAAGAGTTACGCAATACCTGTGGTCTCTTCATCAGTGTTTGTGACCGGAACAAATCCACCGGATGTACCAAGAGAGCTTCGGTTGGAACAGAACTATCCCAATCCGTTCAATCCCTCTACCCGCATCGCATTTTCCATTCCGAACACTGCCTCTGTCCGTCTTTGCATCCTCGATCTCCTTGGTCGCGAAGTGGCTGTTCTCGTTGACGGACAACGGCCACCGGGGACTTATGAAGTGCAATGGGTTGCCACCACTCACCCGAGCGGAATATATATCTGCCGCATTCAAGCTGGCGATTTGGTCCAGATGCGAAAGATGGCTCTCATTAAGTAGCAGCTACAGAGGGTGACCGTCACCTTGCATGGGCTTAATCTTTGGTTAGGTTGACGGTCACCTTCCACCCCTTCTTGCACCCTTGCCTTCGCTGACCAAGTTGCGTATCTTGGTGTCGCACTTCAAATGATCCGCAATCCCACATGATGAAAATCCATACCAGGCGAGTTGTCTATCGACTGATCAAACCCGCCCTTTGGCGCTGGTACGGCCGGAAGAAGGCTGTGGCGTTGATGGATAGCGAGTTTCGCTCTCTCTTTCCTTTTCGGCAAGACCTTGATGGACTTCTTCAGGATTTCTATAAATCGGCACGCCTGAGATTCTTCTTCCACCCCCGGAATAGAAAAGACTTCTTCCTTCATCTGCTCACTCAATCTCAACCTTACGACGAAGTCTTGAGCGATGCCCAGGATGTACTCGGAAACATCTTCGAGGCTTTCGGATCAGGAAAAATCCACCTCGGCGATTCCATCAACTGGCAGAAGGATTACAGGAGCGGCAAGGAATGGCCGATGAAACGCCTGTCTGCCGCCGAGCTGCTTGATGTCGACAGCCCCTCTGACATCAAGGTTCCATGGGAAATCAATCGTTTTCATCAGGTCTGGTGGCTCGGGAAAGCGTATTGGGCCACACACAACGAGGAGTATGCCCGCAAATTCGCAGAACTCGTCGATGACTGGATCAGGAAAAATCCGGTGGGCGTCGGACCGAACTGGAGCATCGCCATGGAAGTTGCGATCCGCGCATGCAACTGGATCGCGGGCTATTACTTCTTCTGCGATTCCATTTCTCTCTCCGCTGAATTCTGGCAGCGCTTTTTCAAGAATCTCTTCGCCCACGGCCGCTACATTGAGCACCACCTCGAGTACGCGAAACGAAACGGGAACCATCTCCTCTCCGATATTGTCGGACTTCTATTCCTCGGTATTTTCTTCCGATCTGCTTCATTCGGCCAACAATGGACAACATCGTCTGTTGCGGCGCTGCAAGAAGAGATGGAGACCCAAATCTATGCGGACGGTGTGAACTACGAGAAGTCCATCGGATACCACCGCCTGGTCCTCGAGCTCTTCTACACGGCGACGATCCTTTGCCAGTACAACAAGGTTCCGCTTCAGGATTCGTTCATGAAGCGATTGGAAAAGATGTTTGAATTTACCCTTGCATATACCCGGCCGGACGGATCTGCACCAGTCGTTGGCGACGCTGATGATGCACGCCTTTTCCAGTTCTCCGCCCGAGAGGATTTCAATGATCATCGGCATGCTCTTTCTGTAGGAGCGCTCCTCTTCAATCGTGAAGATTTTCGCGCTGCCGCGGGTGGGTTTGCACCCGATGCACTCTGGCTGTTTGGCGGAGAAGGGTTCGAAAAACACCAGAAGCTCGAAGCGTCTCCAACATCTTCGGTCTCAAGCGGATTTCCAGAGGGCGGATTCTATGTCATGCGTGGTGGTGAGTCTCACGTCTTTATCGACGTTGGCGATATTGGGATGAAGGGACGGGGTGGACATGGTCATAACGACACCTTTGGCTTCGAATTGTGGTGCAACGGCGGTGCGTTGATTGTCGACTCGGGTACATTCACGTACTCTGCGGATGTGAAACTGCGCAATGAGTTTCGAAGCACAGCGGCACATAACACACTGATGGTCGATGGAAAGGAATTGTCAGACTTCAC
>JAPLFP010000168.1 GCA_026390585.1 Ignavibacteriales bacterium
ACCGATGAGCCTTCACTGATCTCCACGTATGTTCCCGCCGGACTCGATTATCCGAAAACGCTTCCCTGGCATGAAAGCTTGCCCCGTATTTTCAAATCACGAAAGGGCTATGACATCGCTGAGCACTGGGAGAGCCTCTTCGTGGACACGGGAGAGATCGACAGAAAGATCCGGTGCGACTTTTATGAGGTGATCGCGGATCTGTGCGCTGAAACCTATTTCGAACAGCTCCAAGATTGGTGTCAGGCGCACAAGACTATGTCCAGCGGGCATCTCTTGGGTGAGGAGACGCTGGTCTGGCAAACGCTGTTCGATGGTGATCCGTTCACATGCTACAGGAGATTTGATCTCCAGGGAATTGATATGATTCTCTCTGATCCGGAAAGGATCATGAATCAGAAGTTTTTCCTTGTACCGAAAGTAGCCAGCTCCGCCGCCCGTCTTCAGGGAAAGCGACGCGTGATGTGTGAGATCAGTGACTTCTTCGGAATGATGGGGGGGCGTCATGCACCTCTGGCGCAAATGAAATGCACGGCAGGTGTTCTGATGAGTCTCGGGATCACAGACTTCACGAGTTACTACAGTGTGCCGCTCAAGGCAGGCGAGCAAGCTGATCCCACGCCAAAGTCGCGTCGATTTTCCGTTGCGGAGTACCGCCAGTACACCGATTACGTGAGTCGGGTCAATACATTCCTCGGCGAAGGAGCCTTTGCCCCGCGCACTGCCGTTCTTCACCCGATCGTCTCAGTGTGGGCGAACTTCACTCCGCCGACGCGTTCAATGTATGAACCGCACCCGAACGAGCGTGTACGGTTCATCGATGACTCCTTCGCGAATCTCTGCCGCGATCTTCTCCAGCATCAAATCGACTTCGATATTGTGGATGAAAGGAGTGTTGCAGAGGCACGAGTGGAAGGGAAGATGTTGGTTATCGGGGAACAAAAGTATGCTGTTTTGGTGCTTCCGCCGATGGATACAACAAGACTCGGGACGCTTGACAAAATAAAGCAGTTTGCAGAGGAGGGCGGATCAGTGTTTACTCATCCATTGGCGCCGACATTTGCCGCCGAGGGTCCAGACAAAGACAACCAGATCAGGTCTATGATGGGCAGAATTGCTGCAAAGGGGGGGCTCCATCAGGCTACACCGAAATCGACGCCAATGGCGTACCTCGTCAACTCCCGCATTCCGCCACAGTGCATCCTCAATCCACCCTCGCCGAATATTCTTTGTAAGGCGGTCACCCGAAAAGAGGGGAAAACGTATTTCCTCGTCAACACTTCGTCTGTGGCGTTCGATGGTGCATGCACATTGCTTTCGCTCGGCAAGCCTACCGCATTCGATCCGGCGACGGGCAAAGAACAAGCGGTAACATCCCGGAAAGTTGGAAGCACGAGAACTCAAATCGGTTTGGCTTTGGAGCCGTATGCATCGCTGTTCGTGGAGTTCTGATGTGCGGCTTTGCCAAAAACTTCTTTCGGGATCCGCCTCTATTCGCACCTTTAACTTGAGTAGATGCGCATCAGCGTGAACAGGATAGACCTAGAACTCAACTGAGGGACAGAATCTCGACCCGAAAAACAAAGGGAGATAAGTCTCCATGTTGACAATTGGCGCTGTCTTGTGTAACATTGTGACACCCATCGCAAGCGCCACCTTCTATCTCACCTTCTGAGGAGAACACAATTATGCAGAAAGTCATCCTTTTGTCTCTTCTGCTAACAGTTGCATCACTATCTCAAACAAAGCAGATAAACTTAAATTCTTCCTATCAAGTCAAGGTGGGCGATTATGCAGCACTTCTCTTGCCGAACTTGATTCGACCGCACACAGATTTGGATGCACCGATTGTATGCACTTATGAACTAGAATCTAATACAATAGACTTAGAAATCTTCGGTGGTCGTTCAAACGTCGAAGGAGCGCGTGGGACAATGAACAACTATATGGCTTTCGTCCACTCTTCCTTTATACCTTATGCAAATCGTCGTCTGGGTATTTATCTAACGGACCAGAACTTCAGGCTCTCCTATTTTGACCGACTAACTCACAAAATCCCAAAGCTGATACTGCAATACATCGGTGGACAATTTGTTGTGCCTGCACAATGACCCCGTTACTCGCTCAATGCTTAACTCTGCGCGAGGTGGTCCCGATAGCAGCCGCAAAGTTCAACCAATCGCTCTATGGAAGGTCTGAAAAATGAATCTCGGAGTACCAGAAATACTTCTAATTCTTTTCATCGTTCTATTTGAGGCATAGTCCTTTGGGTTCTACCCTATTGGTTCATTTTTCGAAAAGCGGGATACGCTCCAGTTCCTAGCCTTTTGATGCTAATCCCGCTTGTCAACGTGGTGATGCTTTTCTTTCTGGCATTTGCAGAGTGGCCTGTCCTGAAGCAGCAACAAAAACAGGTGGGGACATAGCAGCCTCTCAAGCAGCAATTTCCTGCCAAGCCGTCCGGGCAATCCCAAGGACCAAAGGAGGATAAAGTGAAGCGACGTACTCTAGTGCTGGTCTCAGTTATGAGTCTGTTCTTGGTTCCTTACCTGTACGCTCAGAAACCAGACCTGACCGTGTCACTGGGCAATTTTTCTCCCTTGAGCATTATGGTGGGACAATGGCTCACGATAGACGCCACGGTGAAAAACCAAGGCAACGCTGCGTCAGGGTTTACGCATCTCGCTTACTACATCGCAAGCGACCCCAGTAATATGACTCAAGGCTACCTCTTAGGTGAGACTGCTGTCGAGCCCTTGGCGCCTGGCACTTCTAGCAGCAACAAACAACTCGTCATTCCGTTGAGGTCTGACGTCCCAAGTGGCCAATACTATGTCGGGTGGAACACGGACGACTATGGAGAGGTCGGGGCAAGCAGGGTTCTGTATCTGCCAAGCCCACGCCTTTCAGTAGTCCCGGGCATCGCCACTGGCCAACATATTCCATATCCAATAATTCTAGTACATGGACTCGCAAGCAATGACAAAACATGGGAAGGCTACAAGCAGCATTTCGTGAAACTTGGGTGGTCCTATGGTGGGAGATTTGACTTCTGTCTAAATCAGGACGGGAATCTGGCCAATTCAGTCGCATCTAGTGACGTCAAAGATTACACAAATATTGCGAGCCTAGCAGCAGCGGACTACTATGTTGTCAATTTTGACGTCGACCGCAATGGCGTTCTGTACAACAACACCGTCGAGAGCAATCAGTCAGCTGTTGTGAAACAAGGATTAGCGCTTAAATCGGTCATCAGGAACGTTCTAGCGTTACTAAAGAAAGAAAAGGTGGTTCTTGTTGGGCACAGTATGGGTGGCTTGGCGGCGCGCGAATATCTCCAAAACTCTTCTAACTGGCCGACGGATGGACAACACCACGTTGCGAAACTACTCACGTTGGGAACTCCGCATGGTGGGAGCAACGCATCAACCTTCGGACTCTATGGAATAATTCAGGTTGATGGTTACTCTGAAGCGGTCCGAGACTTGCGCTGGTCTTATTGGGATGGCACTCCTGGTGTTTATCTTTTTGGAGGTAATGAAAGAGACATAACCACATTCTTCAGCAGTTTCTACAACCTAGACGTGGACTGTAATGGAGTCATCGGGGACAACATCACAGGGTTGAACAAGCGAAATATTCCAACTGACCTTTCATACGCTTGCGCTATAGGAACAGCGAGCCCGGCTGGTGGTGATGGCTTGGTTGATGCTGACCGTGCAAATATCAATTCATACTATAAACTCGCGGCAGATACATTCAAAGTTGATGCATGGCACTCTTCGAGCTTTTCCTTGCTTGGTGATAATCTTCTGAACAGGCCGGAAGTTTTGGCAAGAGGTCTGGATGAGCCGGGGATATCTAGTCTCGCATATAGAGTTAACCTTGACACAACATATTTCGGCTTCATATCTCCGCAGAGTGGTGGAAATCCTCAAGATATGGATTTCTATCGGCTCACAGCAAAGCAACCCGGGTCATTGAGCGTCAATCTCTCAAACATACCAATATCAAGTTTATCAGCAAGGGTCTATGATGTAGTGGGCTTTGCCTACAATGGCATTTCAAGCAACGGCCAAAGTCAATTGGCGTTGACTACAAATGTTCCGGCGGGCGACTACTACATTGTCATCTCGGGCTATGTCGACCAGTGGAGTTGGAGATTCCCGTACGGTCTGACCTTGCGTTTGTCCCCCACAACAGGTCTAGAGCAGCAGAACCCATTGCGACTAACTTTCATCCTTGGTCAAAACTATCCAAACCCATTCAATCCAAGAACCACAATTAACTATCAAGTGGCGAAACCTTCAAAAGTCTTGCTGAAGGTGTACAACATGCTTGGAGAGGAAATTGCAGTGTTGGTTGATGAGCACAAAGAAGCTGGTATTTTTCAAGCACAATGGAACGCTTTGAGTGTGCCGAGTGGAGTTTACTTCTACCGATTGCAGGCGGGAGAATATGTGGAATCGAAGAAAATGATTTTGCTCAAATAAGGACATTTGTCCTCCCACGTCCGCCAAAGGCGGACAGGTTTTTGCATCTGGAGTTGAGGGGAACTACCTTCAACTCCAGAGCAAGAAGTAAAGCAAAGGAGGACAGATGGAAACGAGTGGACGCTGGAGGTCGGTGCATCGACAAGCGGAGTACAACCGACTGAGGAAGAAGTCACGAGAGCATGAGTTCGTGGGGAGGTTGGAGCGAGAGTTTGAGTTTTCGCCGCGAGTGAGTCGTGGGGTGTTGGAAATAGTAGGAGAGACGTTCTTTGACAATCGGGAGATGGGATCAGGCGAGATAGAGTATACGTGTGCGAGTTCGGTGGAAGGCCCAGGGAAGTCGATCTCTGATTTGAAGAAGGTGCAAGTGAAATTGATGAGGGATCTCAGGAGCGACCGAGACGTTCAAGCACGATCGGGAGACAGTGCGATGCGGAAGGTACAGATCTTGCGGATGACAGAGGAGGCGTATGAGCAAGGAGGCTTGTTGACGCAAGAGGACCTTGGTCGGTTGCTGGGAGTGAGCAGCCGGACAATCCGTCGAGACGTGGAGGAGTTGGTCGATCAGAAGGTGAGACTGTATCTGAGAGGGTTGCAGCGAGATATCGGCAAAGGAGTAAGCCATAAGGTTTGGATCGTGAGGTTGTATTTGGAGTGGAAGACCTACAGTGAAATCGAGCGGCTCACAGGCCACAGTGGTGGAGCGATTAAAGGATATCTGAACGACTTCAGTCGGGTGTTGATGGCCCGCGAGCGAGGCATACGCAGAGCGAAGGAGATAGGATACTACATAGGTCGGACAGAGCGATTGGTGGAAGAATATCTGGAGTTGATTGCACGAGCGGAGAAAGATCGAGAGCAGCGAGCGAAAAGGGTGCCCATTCTGTGCTCAGAGCCGTCCATCCAAAGAATACAATCTTCAAGTAACAAATCCTCAACTCGCCGCGCAATGGCATCCAAAGCGCAACGGTGAACTTACGCCTCGAGATGTTATGCCCAGTGCGCACAAGTTGATATGGTGGAAATGTGAGTCCGGTCATGAATGGCAGGCGACAGTGAACCGCCGCGACAATGGAGGAGGTTGCCCGCAATGCCCGCGCCGGAAGACCAAGTGACGTGACAGCTCGAAGGGTTCACATCAAAGGCTCAACCGTTGCTGGGCCTTTTTGTTGTGAGAGATACGCTGCGGGAAACGTTCTGAGAAAAGACAATTGCAGCCCTTCACGAAATTGGTTATATTGTTGGTTGAAAGTAGTATTTACCCTTGGAGAGCTGGCAGTCCCACGACTCCGATCGACGAGGAACGTCGACCGTCGCTCGGGATATCTTGAGTAGGGCAAGTATGACGGTCCCGACACAAAACGTCGGGATTGATCTCTGAACAACGAGATCAACTATTGCATCAAGGATTTGCTATTGGAGAGCTGGCAGAACGCCCTTCGACTTCGGTCGATGAAAAACATCGACCTGCGCTCAGGGCAATGCTTAGATTTTTTGTAGCTTATGGAGAGCTGGCAGAACGGCTATTGCACCAGTCTTGAAAACTGGCGTCCGTAAGGACTTGGGGGTTCGAATCCCTCGCTCTCCGCAAGACTACGTCCCTGAGAAACGTGACTTCGTCTTGCAGGCAAGAACACGTCCCTGAGAAACGTGACTTCGTCTTGCAGGCAAGAACACGTTTCTGAGAAACGGAACTTCGTTTTGCAGGCAAGCCTAGTCACAATACAGCATCATGCCTTCATGGTTTGTGTACATATTGAAGAGCAGGATCAAGGACTTCATATATGTCGGTTCGACCAACGATCTGATCGGGCGAATGCGTGAACGCGATGCTGGACTCGTGCAATCGACGAAGGCATACAGGCCATTGGTATTGGTGGCGTACGTCGCAGTAGCAACGGAGAGAAAAGCAAGGGAACTGGAGAAGTACTTAAAGACGGGTTCGGGAAAAGCCGTCCTCAAGAAGAGAATTCTAACCGACGAAGCTCGGTAGGAGCGCAGTCGGTCCCTCGCTCTCCGCAAGACTACGTCCCTGAGAAACGTGACTTCGTCTTGCAGGCAAGAACACGTTCCTGAGAAACGGAACTCCGTTTTGCAGGCAAGAACACGTTTCTGAGAAACGTGACTTCGTCTTGCAGGCAAGAACACGTTTCTGAGAAACGGAACTTCGTTTTGCAGGCAAGACTGCTCAGGTTGTGTTCCACGGACCGAGCTTGGCTCAAGAGCTTTTGCTGAGGGACCGGCACGTGCTCCTCAATTTGCCTTCGCGAACCCTGAAGCTTGGAGCAAGCGTCTCAAGGAGTGAGACGCTTTTTTGTATCTCTAATATCTCACTGTCTCAATGAGCACTCAGATAAGAGTCCGCTTTGCTCCAAGTCCCACCGGTTACCTCCATGTTGGCGGGCTCCGCACCGCGCTCTACAATTACCTTTTCGCCAAGCACCACGACGGTAAGTTCGTTCTTCGCATCGAAGACACAGATCAGGCGCGAAGGGTGGAAGGAGCCGTTGAGAACCTCATCGCAACACTTGATTGGGCGGGCATACGATTTGACGAGGGCCCCGGGCGTGATGGAGGCTACGGCCCGTACGTCCAGTCCGAGAGACTTGAAATCTATCGGAAGCATGCTGACGATCTTATCAAGAAGGGGTTCGCGTATCGCTGCTTCTGCACGCCAGAGCGGCTCGAAGAGATCCGTCAGCGCCAGAATGCGGCGAAGCTCTCAACCTCATATGACCGCCATTGTCGCGACCTAGCGGCAGATGAAGTCGAGCGTCGGCTGAACGCGGGAGAACGAAACGTCATTCGGATGAAGGTGCCGCTCGAGGGTGTATTGACGTTCGAAGACATCATTCGCGGGACCGTCGCGATCGCCCATGAGGTTCTCGACGATCAGGTCATTATCAAGTCAGACGGCTTCCCCACGTATCATCTCGCGGTTGTGGTCGACGATCACTTGATGGCAATTTCGCATGTGATCAGGGGTGAGGAATGGCTTCCCAGCACACCGAAGCATATTTTGCTGTACAAGTTCTTCGGCTGGGAGCTTCCGAAATTCGCTCACCTCCCATTGTTGCTCAATCCGGACAAGAGCAAGCTGAGCAAGCGACAAGGCGACGTGGCTGTGGAGGACTACCGTTCGAAAGGGTACTTCAAAGAGGCGATTGTCAATTTCGTTGCGTTTCTTGGATGGAATCCAGGAGATGAACGGGAGATCTTCAGCCTCGAGGAACTCGTCAGAGAATTCTCCCTCGAGCGCGTTGGGAAATCAGGAGCGGTATTCAATGTCGAGAAGCTCAATTGGCTGAATTTCGAGTATCTGAAAAGGATGCCCGAAGCAGAAGTGCTCAGGCTCCTGAAAGCATATCTTGCTCAATCGCCTTATGCGGGACAATTGCTCGACGATCATTTCCTCCTGAGCGTCATTCGTGCAATGCGCGAGCGCGCAACATTCATCAAGGATCTTGTTGAGAAGAGTCCCTACTTCTTCGAGAGACCGACTCAGTACGATCAGGATGTTGTCAAGAAGCGATGGAAGCCTGAGACAGGAAGCCAGATGAAAAGGCTCCTTGAGGAGTTCGCTCAGCTCCAGAATCCCGGGAAAGAACATTTCGAATCGGCGCTGCACAAAGCGGCAGAGAGTCTGCAGATCAAGACCAGTGAGCTGATTCATCCGCTGCGACTCGCTGTCTCTGGAGTCGGGGCAGGACCTGGGTTGTATGACATTCTCGCAATCATCGGAAAAGAAGAAACGATTCACAGACTCAGCGCTGCAATAGAGAAACTACAGTGACACCTATGGAAAATGAAAACAAGACAGAAGGACCGGCCCCGACTGGAGATGCACAAGTCAGGAAGAACTTCATCCGGGACATCATCGATGACGATCTGAAGACCAACAAATTCGGCGGAAGGGTTCATACGCGGTTTCCTCCCGAGCCGAACGGTTATCTTCACATCGGTCACGCAAAATCGATCTGCCTCAACTTTGGAATCGCGAGAGACTACAAAGGGAAGTGCAATCTCCGATTTGACGATACGAACCCCACGAAGGAGGAGATGGAGTACGTCGAGTCGATCGAACAAGACGTGCGATGGTTGGGTTTCAATTGGGATGGGATATACTACGCCTCCGATTATTTCGGACAGCTGTATGAATATGCTGTCCAGCTGATCAAGAAGGGGAAGGCATATGTGTGCGATCTCAATGCTGATCAGATGCGAGAACTCCGGGGGACATTGACGGAACCAGGGAAGAACAGCCCATATCGGGATCGAACCGTAGAGGAGAATCTCGACCTCTTTGAGCGAATGAAGAAAGGTGAATTTCCCGACGGTACGCGGACATTGCGCGCGAAAGTCGATATGGCCTCACCGAACCTGAACATGCGCGATCCAGTCATGTACCGGATCCTGCGTTCAACGCATCATCGCACAGGCGACACATGGTGCATCTATCCGATGTATGATTGGGCGCACGGACAGAGCGATTCCATCGAGGGGATCACGCATTCCATCTGCACGCTTGAGTTTGAGGACCACCGGCCTCTCTACAACTGGTTTGTGGAAGAGCTGGGCATCTACCATCCACAGCAGATAGAGTTTGCGAGGCTGAATCTCACCTACACCGTGATGAGCAAGAGGCGGCTCCTTCAATTGGTCCAGGACGGCGATGTCGATGGTTGGAATGATCCCAGGATGCCGACGATCACTGGATTGAGGCGGAGAGGGTACACCCCTGAATCCATTCGCGATTTTGCAGATCGCATAGGTGTCTCCAAGAGCGAAAGCACAGTCGACGTTGCATTTCTCGAGGAATGCCTCCGGGCTGACCTTAACAAGCGTGCGCCACGTGTGATGGCGGTGCTTCATCCGGTCAAGTTGATCATCGACAATTATCCCGAGGGCCTCATCGAAGAGCTCGGAGCGGTGAACAATCCTGAAGATCCGTCTGCCGGTGTCCGCAAGGTCCCGTTCTCGAAGGTCCTTTACATCGAGCAGGATGATTTCCGGGAGGATCCGCCCAAGAAGTACTTCCGCCTTTCCCCAGGTTCGGAAGTCCGTTTACGATACGCATACATTATCAGGTGTGTCAGCGTTGTGAAGGACGAGAAAACGGGAGCAATCGCTGAACTGCATTGCACCTACAACCCTGAGACGAAGAGCGGTTCTCCTCAAAGCGCACGGAAAGTGAAGGGAACCATCCATTGGGTCTCCGCTGCTCACGCGGTGGATGCGGAAGCAAGAGTATATGATCGGCTCTTCAGTGTTGAAGATCCCGGAGGAGAGAACTGGAAGGCCCAACTCAACCCGGCTTCACTGCAACTTGTGCAAGGGTGCAAGGTTGAGCCGAGTCTGGCACATGCAAAGGCACAGGATCGCTTTCAGTTCGAGCGCCTGGGATATTTCTGCGTGGATGATGACTCAAGTGAAGGCAAGTTGATATTCAACCGCACGGTCACCCTGCGAGACACATGGGCCAAGATCGAGAAGTCTTCCTAGGTACGGTCCCGATAGTTCTCTGTCTGAGGAAACGTTTTCACTTCCGTTCGTTGTTTTTTGAGGTTTGGTTCTCTATATTTTGCGGCGCGATCAACGCACCGCATGTTTGACGATTGAGAGACATTGCATCTCGTGCCACGACCCAAGAAATCTTCCACCGATATCATCCGGCTGCACAACGCCGTGTTCTATGCCTATCATGGTGTACTGTCGGATGAGCAATCGCTGGGAGGAAAATTCGAAGTCGACGTCGATCTCCATGCCGACCTTACACGCGGCGCGCTGACTGATCGTCTGAAACAAACGGTGGACTACGAGCGGGTGTATGATTTCATCAAGACCCTGGTCCTGGGGAAAAAATACAATCTCATCGAAGCACTCGCAGAAACGATCGCGGATGGTTTGCTGAAAGAATTCAAAACGCTGAAGAAAGTTGTGGTTCGGGTACGCAAGCCGAGTGCGCCGGTGAAAGGCGTTATCGACTATGTCGAGGTGGAGATAGCGCGGGCGAGGAAGTGATGCATCGGGTGTTGGTCGGATTGGGATCGAACGTCGGTGATCGACTCGGATTTTTGCAGAGGGCGGTCGGTGAACTCGAGCGCACGCCGGGAATCTCCGTAATGTCGGTTTCTTCCATCTACGAAACCGAGCCGGTCGGGAAAAAGGATCAACCCCGGTTCCTGAATGCCGCGATCGAGTTGGGCTGTTCAGTTTCTGCTCTGCAGCTCTATGATCGGATGAAGGAGATCGAGCGCGTGATCGGTCGGATCCCCACAGAACGATGGGGACCGCGGGAAATTGATCTTGACCTTCTGTATTTCGATGACGATGTGAGAGATGGCCCAACGTTCATCATCCCTCACCGGGAAGCATCCAATCGGAGATTTGTTCTGGTTCCGCTCTCAGAGATCGCCGGTGATTTTGTCGATCCGGCAAAAAAGCGCACTGTTCGAAGTCTCCTCGAGAATTGTCCCGACACGTGCGAAGTCGCTTTAAGTCCATTCCAGTTACATTCATCTGCTCTGGAGGATTGATTGCAGGTTCCTCGATCTGAAATTCGTCATGTGGCGATCGAAGGCGTCATCGGGGCGGGAAAGACAACGCTCGCAAACAAGCTGTGCGAACGATTGGGTGCGAGGCTTGTTCTCGAGCGGTTCGAAGAGAATCCATTCCTACCAAAATTCTACGAGGATCCTGAGCACTATGCCTTTCAGACTCAGATCTTCTTTCTTCTAAGCAGATACAAGCAGCAACAGGAGCTCTTTCAGGCCGATCTCTTCCACGACTTCCTGATTTCGGACTACATTTTCGAGAAGGACAAGATCTTCGCGTATCTGACTCTCGCGGATGAAGAATTGAAGCTGTATGAGACACTGTTGTCGGCGATCGAACGGAGTGTTCCTACGCCGGATCTTGTCGTCTACCTGCAGTGCAGCACCGAGCGACTCATGAGCAACATCAGATCGCGCGGGCGCAAAATGGAAGAGAATATTTCGGACGACTATATCCGTGATCTCAATGAAGCCTATAACTATTTCTTCTTCCGCTACAAGGCAACTCCGTTGTTGATTGTCAAAGCGACGGACATTGACTTCGTCAACAACAAAGCCGATTTCGAAGATCTGCTTGAACAGATTCTCCGACCGAACAAAGCTCCCGTCGAGTACTACAACCCCGTCAGGAGGAAATGAGTCGTGATTCTCGGTTTCCTTCGGTTTTTGGCGTACGCGTTGATGTTCATCGTCATCTACCGCGTAGTCGTCGGAGCGCTCAGATACATTTCCGGTGGTGAGAAGAAACCGAGGATGTCTGGCCCGGAACCTCCCCCTGCACAGAAGAAGACCGAACCGCCCGCGTATGAGGATGTCAAAGACGCGAAGTTCAAAGATGTGCCTCCAGACTCCTCGAACCCTTCATAGCCTTCGCCCCACAAGCCGTAGCTGTTCCAGTCGATCCTGACATCGGTTCCGCCTGCCCGAACCGCCAAAAATATTTGAAGATAACGGTTTACTTCACTATATTAACCCGAGTTTTTCAAATGATAAGGGTATCTGAGATTATGAAACGCGTCTATATAGAGAATTTGAACGACCATGTAGGGGAAGTCGCGGAACTCCACGGATGGCTCTATCACAAACGCTCCAGCGGCAAAGTTCGATTTCTTGTCATGAGAGACGGGACGGGGATTCTTCAAGGCGTGATGGTCAAAGGTGGTGTAAGCGATGAGATCTTTGAGAAATTTGATGCCTTGACTCAAGAGTCGTCGTTTTCCATGACTGGCAAAGTCAAGAAAGATGACCGAGCCCCCGGCGGATTTGAACTTGAAGTGAGCGATGTGCAGGTGATTTCAATCGCCGAGGAGTATCCGATCACTCCGAAAGAGCACGGCATTGAGTTCCTCGCCGACCGAAGGCATCTCTGGCTCCGTTCATCCCGTCAGCACGCGATTATGCGGGTCCGGCACCGAATCATCAAGGCGATCAGGGATTTCTTTGACGGGCGAGGGTTTACGCTTGTTGATTCTCCGATTCTGACTCCCGCGGCGTGCGAAGGAACATCGACATTGTTCGAGACGGACTACTTTGATCTCGGGAAGGCATACCTGACCCAATCTGGACAACTGTACGCGGAAGCCGGGGCGATGGCGTTGGGGAAGGTCTACTGCTTTGGACCGACGTTCAGAGCGGAAAAATCGAAAACCCGTCGACACTTGACGGAATTCTGGATGGTCGAGCCCGAAGTTGCATTCAACGATTTGAACGATGACATGGAGCTCGCAGAGGATTTTCTTGAGTATATCGTTCAGAATGTCTTGAAGGATTGCGAAAAGGAGCTGAAAGCGCTCGAGCGCAACACGACGATGCTTCAAAACGTCAAAGCGCCTCTCCCTCGCATTTCCTACGACGAGGCTGTTGAGATACTTCGCAAGAAGGGGATCAGCTTCGAATGGGGAAATGATCTCGGCGGAACGGATGAAACAGTTATCTCCGAGCAATTTGATCGACCGGTGATGGTGCACCGATATCCTGCTCAGGTCAAAGCGTTCTACATGAAACGCGATCCGCAAAATCCAAATCTGGCGCTCGCTGTCGACGTGTTGGCCCCGGAGGGGTACGGCGAAATCATCGGTGGGAGTCAGCGTGAGGACGACCTGCAAGTTCTTCTGGACAGGATCAAGGAGCACAATCTGCCGCAGGATGCGTTCGAGTGGTACTTGGATCTTCGGCGGTATGGGTCAGTCCCGCACGCGGGATTCGGCTTGGGCGTTGAGCGGACGGTAAGCTGGATCTGCGGTCTGGAACACATTCGGGAGACAATTCCGTTTCCCCGGATGATCTATCGGAACACTCCATAAGGCGATCGCATGCTCAACGTTCTCAATCTCAGAAAAGCATTCGCAACCGTTGTAGCAGTCGATGGCGTCTCGCTCGAGGTGCAACGGGGCGAGTTGTTCGGGCTTCTTGGTCCGAACGGAGCAGGAAAGACCACCGCTATCCGAATTATTCTCAACATCATCGCTCCGGACAGCGGGACGATCACATTCGACGGCAAGCCGTTTACGCCGGCGATGTGGAATATCATTGGCTATCTCCCGGAAGAGCGGGGACTGTATCGGAAGAGCAAGATCATCAACACGATTCTGTACTTTGCGTCGCTGAAGGGCATAGCCGAGCGCGAGGCAAAAGTTCTTGCATTCAAATGGCTGGACAGGTTCGGGCTCAAGGAGAGTGCCCATCGGAAAGTCGAAGAACTTTCGAAAGGCAATCAACAAAAAGTTCAGCTGATCATCTCCATTCTCCACAAACCTCAACTCCTGATACTCGACGAACCCTTCTCGGGCCTCGATCCGGTCAACCAGATCCTGCTCAAAGACATCCTGATGGAACTACGGCAACAGAATGTCGCGATTGTGTTCTCGACGCATCAAATGGAGCAGGTTGAGAAGATGTGCGACAACATCTGCCTGATCAACAAAGGGAAGCCGGTTCTCAGCGGATCGTTGCGGGAGGTCAAGAAGCAGTATGGAACGAACTCCCTCAGGATCGAATTTGAAGGGGACGGAGAGTTCCTCAAGAAATCTGCTCTTGTGAAGCGGGCCGATGTGTATCAAAACTATGCGGAGCTTGAGCTGGTGGATATTCACAAAAGCCGCGAACTCCTTTCCAGCATCGACGATCAGCTGAACATCAGGAAATTCGAAATTGTCGAGCCCTCGCTTAATTCCATCTTCATCAATGTTGTCGGTGTGCCTGCGACGCTTGCAGAATCGCCCGAAGCGGCTATTGTGCGTGCACCGGCGAAGCGGCAGCCTCTGGACAAGCGAATAAAGAGAGAACTCTTCTCGCTTGCCGCCGGGGCGGTCATGTTTCTCTTCTTCTCGTTCTATATGCTCCTCTTTGCGAAAGACCCCGATTGGATTGTTCCAGGGATGTTCTTGTTAGTGACTCTCTTCTCGACCTTTCGGTTCATGAAGGCAAAGAAGGTAGTCGAGAATGAGCGAACGAAGCAGGAAGGAGGGGCAACAGCATGAAGTCTCTCGACGTTGCCAAATGGGAATTCATGGAGAAGGTGAAGTCGAAAGCCTTCATCATTTCTCTGGTAGTGATGCCGTTAATCATGGTTGTCTTTGGAATCCTGCCAGGTTTGCTCGCCTCGAAACCCGATGACAAGGCGGTCGTCGTCGGGATGATCGACCAGACGGGTACAATCATGGCACCTCTCCATGCCCGCCTGGATGAAAAGTATAAGCTTCCCAACGGCACGCCCAACTACATCCTGCGCCAATTGTCCACTGACGCTTCGCCGGAAGAACAGAAGGTTCAGGCAAATAGGCTTATCAGCGACAAAGCGATCGAAGGCTATTTCTCCATACCCGCGACTGTGTACGATAGCGGCAAAGTCGAATACCGGGCAGAAAATGTCGGCAACATTCGCATGTCGGAGCGCTTCTCGAGAACAATTGAGGAAGTAATCGTTGAACATCGGCTCAAAGGTCAGGGGCTCGATCCTACTCTCATCAGGAAACTCATCGCCAGCATCGATATCAAGTCTATTAAGGTGTCGGAGAAGGGGGAGGAAAAGGAATCTGGATTCCTAGAGACATTCTTCAGCGCATACATTGTGATCATGATGCTGATGTTCCTTGTCCTCACGTCGGGGCAACTGTTGATCCGAAGTGTGGTTGAGGAGAAATCGAACCGGGTCATCGAAGTGCTTCTCTCCTCATGCTCGTCCCGCGATTTGATGGTCGGCAAGATCCTCGGACTCAGTGGATTGGGCATTCTCCAGATTCTGATCTGGGGCTCCATCGGTCTGGCGCTCTCGCTGAAGTCTGGAACGAACATCTTTGTGCTCCAGAACCTGCTTCTCTCAGCAGTGTATCTGGTGCTTGGCTATCTGCTTTATTCGGCGATCTTTGTCGCTGCCGGCTCGCCGGTGACAACTGAACAGGAGGCGCAACAGATCACGAGTTATGTGAGTCTATTCCTTGTATTTCCGATCGTCCTGGCGATCCCGGCCATGCAGAATCCTAATTCACCGTTGATCAAAATTCTGTCCTTCATTCCGCTCCTCACGCCGGCGTTCATGGTGATGAGGATACCAATCCAGATGCCCGAAACGTGGGAAATCCTGACGACCATCGGAATAATGATCGTGTCGTGCATCGGGATGATGTGGGTGGCGGGAAAGATATTCAGAATTGCTATATTGGTGTACGGCAAACGCCCGACGATTCCAGAGCTCATACGCTGGATTCGCACGCCATAGTGCCGCTTCCTCCGAAGGAGTCCTTCGGACAAAAAGTATCAATGTAATTGGATATCGAGTCTGCCAATGGAAGCGAGTCCCGATCACCGAGAGGTGATCGGGATGCCTTTCTGAATACAAGATCTCCTATGAGAAGTGGCACTAGAAAGTGTCGCACCGAAGAAACAGAGTAACCAACAATCATCGTCGACCAACAACTTCCTCAGACCGTCCGTGACTATCGAGATATTCCTCTTCTATACTCTGGGCGCCGTCTCGGTCGGCTCTGCCCTGATGATGGTGACACGGCGAAGCCCTGTTATGTCTGCGCTGTATCTCATTCTGAACTTTTTTGCTCTCGGCGGACTGTATCTCTCGCTCCATGCTCAATTCATCGCCTTCATCCAGATCCTTGTTTATGCCGGGGCGATCATGGTGCTTTTCGTTTTCGTCATCATGCTTCTGAACCTTGGAGACGAGAAGAAGCTGAATGAGAGATTCTCGTGGAAGAAGATCGTCGGCGCCGGGTTGAGTTTTGGTGTGCTGATGGAGCTCCTCTTTGTATTCGCTTACTCGAAGGCAAACCTGCCGCCGTCACAATTCGAGAAGGCAACAGAGATTGGAACGGTGGAGAACATCGGCATGCAGTTGTTCACAACGTTTCTCTTCCCCTTCGAGGTCACATCTGTTCTCTTGCTCGCAGCAATTGTTGGGGCCGTCGTCCTCGCAAAGAAAAAACTGAATTAACGCATATGGAACTCCAGTCATATCTTTTTCTGAGCGCGATCACGTTTGTCATCGGCGTTGTCGGTGTGCTCTCGCGGCGGAATGCGATTATTGTGTTCATGTCGATCGAGCTGATGCTGAACTCAGTCAATCTCACGTTGGTTGCCTTTTCGGCATTCCTCGGAGACGTCACCGGCCAGATGCTCGTGTTCTTCGCAATGACGGTTGCGGCGGCCGAGGCGGCCATCGGACTGGCCATCATCATCGCCATGTTCCGCAACAAGCAAACGGTCAATATCGACGACATCAATATTCTGAAGTGGTGATAAAGCAATTGAATCAATTCATCATTGACTCATTGACCCACGAGTGTTTGTCCCAATGATTCAATGGTTAAATGGATAAATGAACCAATTTCCTATGTTCTCTTACACACCTCTCATCGTTCTCTTTCCTCTGTTAGGCTTTCTTGTGCTTGGGCTGTTCGGCTCGAGGATCAAGAATGAGAAGCTGCTTGGCATTCTTGGGAGTGGCACCGTCGGCCTTTCGTTCCTCGTCGCCGTGGGATTGTTCGTTACAATGCTCGGGATGCATCCGGATGAGCGCAAGCACGTCGTCGACTTGTTTACATGGATTTCGGCTTTCACAGGTACATCAACCTCGTTGTCTGTGCCGGTAGCGTATCAGGTCGATCAACTTTCCATCCTGATGACGCTGATCGTGACGGGGGTTGGGTTTCTGATTCATGTGTACTCGATCGGGTATATGCGTGGCGACCCAGGCTTCTGGCGTTTCTTCGCCTATTTGAATCTCTTCATCTTTGCGATGTTGAACCTCGTCCTCGCTGACAACTTCCTGTTGATGTTCCTTGGATGGGAGGGAGTGGGACTCT
>JAPLFP010000047.1 GCA_026390585.1 Ignavibacteriales bacterium
CAACGTCATCGCCAATCCGGCGCTCCACTCTGCGAAAAACCCTGCCCAAATCGATGTCGGGGCCTGAGGATTGCGTCAATGAAACGTCTCCGAGGTCAGTCTGCGCACTTCTGCCGGACAAGAAATGGAGTCTGCCCTCCGAACCCGAGGCGCTCTCTGGAGAGCCGAGCGAGACTGAAGGCACAAGATCATGAGCGCCGAGCGTTTTCCTGACAGCATGAAGCATGAATCGGTACATGGCCGATTCATTCTCAAACTTCACTTCAAGCTTCGATGGATGCACATTGACATCGACCTTCGCCGGGTTCAAGGTGAGGTTAAGGACATAGAACGGGAACGCCCCCTTCTCCATCAAATGCTCGTAGGCTTGAAACACGGCATGGTTCAACGACCGGTTCATCACAAACCGTCGGTTGATGAACAAGAATTGCTCCGCTCTGCTCTTCCTGGCGAAATCCGGCCGCCCGATGAACCCATCAATCGTCAAGAACTCTGAAGATTCTTTCACAGGTAAGAGTGAACGAAATTGTCTGTCGCCAAAGAGATCTGCCAAACGACCTGCAGCATCCTTCGGCTTCAAGTCGAACAGTTGCTCATCGTCGCTCACGTACAGAAAGGAGACTTCCGGGTAGATGACTGCCATGCGTGTAACAACATCGGAGATATTCTTGAGCTCTGTGTTTCGCGTCTTGAGAAAGTTCCTTCGCCCCGGGGTGTTGTAAAAGAGGTTTTTCACCGTCACCGATGTTCCGCGCTCAGCGGCCGTCGGCGATTGCTCCTTCAGTTCATTCCCCTCGATCCGAATCAGCGTCCCAAGATCGTTCGCGGCCTGGCGGGTTTTCATTTCCACCTGTGAGACCGCAGCAATGGACGCAAGCGCTTCTCCCCGAAAACCAAGGGTCTTGATTGCCTCGAGGTCTTGCGCAGTGGATATTTTGCTCGTCGCATGTCTCTGAAAGGCGAGCAGTGCGTCTTCCGACGACATCCCCTCTCCATTGTCGATCACCTGGATGAACGTGCTCCCCGCGTCTTTTACGATGACCGCGATGGCCGTCGTTCCCGCATCGAGCGCATTTTCCATCAATTCTTTCACCGCGGATGCGGGACGCTGAACGACTTCGCCTGCGGCGATCTTGTTTGCTATTTCAGCTGATAATATGTGAATCGAGTTTGCCATAGGTCAGACGAGCTTCGTCACTCCAATTCCAGGCCGATCGTTCAAAGAAATCGTTCCATCGAGACTTCGTACACCATCAAACGGATCATTCGTGATAAGAACATTGCCGTCGAGGTCCGCATAGTCGACGAGAGGAGAGAATTGAGCCGCCGCCGATATCCCCACCGAACTCTCGATCATGCATCCCGTCATCACTTTCATCCCACATGCGCGTGCCGTGCTTACCATTTTCAAGGCTTCACGCAATCCCGTGCATTTCATCAACTTGATGTTGATCCCGTCGAAAGCCCCCTGCAACTTGGGAACATCCTGCAGCCTCAGAGAGTTCTCATCGGCGATCAGCGGGAGATTTACCCGCTCCCGCACCCAGGCGGTGCCATCAAGGTCGCCAGCAGGCATCGGCTGCTCAACAAACTCCACCCCCTCCTGCTCGAGCCATTTGATTTTCTCTACAGCCACCTCTTTGCTCTTCCAACCTTCGTTCGCATCAACCCGCAGAGTCTTCTTCGTGACCTTTCGTACACAGCGAATGATCTCTTCGTCGCGATCTCCTCCCAGTTTTACTTTGAGAATCGGATATCGCTCGGCTTCTCCGACCTTTTCCTCGATGACCCGAGGCGTGTCGATGCCGATCGTGAACGATGTCTTTGGAGTTGCTCCTTTGTCCAATCCCCAATACTTGAACAAAGGTACGCCGAGTTTCTTTCCAATCCAGTCGTGAAGGGCAAGATCGAGCCCCGCCTTCGCGGCAGCATTTCCCTCGATACTTCCATCGACAAAGGAGAGAATTGCCTCTAGTTGGAAAGGATCCTCGAAACGGGTGAGATCAAGTCTCGAAAGGAAGTCCGCGACGGTGTCAACCGATTCCCCATAGCGGGCGATCGGTGCTGATTCGCCATAGCCGATGATATCGTCGTGCTCAAGCTCGAGAACCACCACGGGAGAAATATCGCGCCCTCCACGTGCAGTCGTGAACGTATGCTTCAACCGGAGGTCATATCGATGGAACGTAATCTTCATTGGTTACTCTGGTTTCTCGAATCCATCAAAGAGCGCATCGATGAAAGCCTTTCGATCGAATGCCTGAAGGTCGTCGATGTGTTCGCCGACACCAACGAACTTTACAGGAATCTTCAGTTCGTTGCTGATTGCCAGCACGATCCCCCCCTTCGCCGTCCCGTCGAGCTTCGTCAGGACGAGTCCTGTGATCTCGACCGCGGCGGTGAACTGCTTCACCTGCTGGAGAGCATTCTGTCCTGTGGTAGCATCAAGTACCAAAAGAACTTCATTCGGAGCCCCGGGCAAGCGTTTCTCGAGGACTCTGCGGATCTTTTTCAGCTCTTCCATCAAATTGATCTTTGTGTGCAGACGACCAGCGGTATCGATAATTACGACATCCGACCCACGAGCCAGGGCCGAATTCAACGAGTCATATGCCACAGCTGCCGGATCAGCGCCATGTTTCTGCTGTATGATGTCAACACCTGCGCGTTGGGCCCAGATTTCCAGTTGCTCGTTCGCCGCGGCTCGAAACGTATC
>JAPLFP010000156.1 GCA_026390585.1 Ignavibacteriales bacterium
ATCGACCTCAATCAATACTGCGCGTGATACGGCTACAAATTCCATCACGTTGACGGACGCACTTGGATATGGTGACTATCTTCTCTCCTCATCAGCAGATCCTTCGTCTGTCAGACCATCCATCATTACAGCGGTCATCGGAAGTCCGCAGGTCCGAGTCGGAGCACCGACCCGCTATACTATCCAGTTTGTGAACAATAGCGATATTCTGGCAGAGGATTTCCTGTTGGCTGTAAACACTGGCTCCAAGGTCCACATCCAAAGAGCCGAGATCCCGCTCGCGAGCGGGGGTAAAATGGTTCTCCCAAAAGACAGCCTCTTCTATGAAAACGAAGATACCACCGTGGTCTTCTATGTCTTGAAAATGGCTCCACGAGAGGAGCGACTCTTTGACATCATCGTCATGGGCGATCCTCCATCACCAAGTCCTGGGCTAAAGAAGGCTGTCTTCATCGATCCGGTTTCCCTCACTGCAGCAGCAGTAGTTACGTGGGCGGCATGGAAAGCAGGCACGTTTGTCGTCTGTAAAGGCATCGATTACTTCGGGGACATGATCAGCAGCGGCCTCAAGCTCTCTCCCGCCGATCAGAAACGGTATGATGATGCGGTCAAGGGGGGTATTCCAAATGAACTGGAGCAACAGCCGAACAAAGTCAAAGTCTTTGCGCTCAAGACGGTTGGTGGCTACGTGTTGAAAAAAACTCTGGATCTTGCCCCCGGAGGTTCATCGGCGGTGCAGATTGTTGGTACGGTTACCCAGAATGCAAAGAAAATTGCTCCGAATTTGAGACAGCGGATATTCAACTGGTTCTATAAGGAAACGGGCCTCTATGGCGTGGAGGAAACGGAAAGCGGGAATGCTTATCAACCTGCGGTTTCGAACGCGACACAGAAGAAGGGACTGCTCGTGAGGTCGTGGGATCCAAACGAGAAGGTCGGCCCGCAGGGATTTGGTGACAAAAACTTCATAACCACAGCAGCGAGAATGAAGTATCAGATCCTCTTCGAAAACAAGAAGGAAGCAACTGCCCCGGCATACAAAATTGCAATCGTCGATACGCTCCGCCCGGAGTTCGATCCGGAGACATTCGAGTTCGGCAGAACGAGCCATGACGGTCCGCAGTACAACTGGGTGAAAACCAGAAAAGGAAATATCATCAGCTGGGTGATCGAAGGAATTGAACTCCCGCCGAATCTCACTCCACCTGAGGGGGAAGGTTGGGTGGAATGTTCTGTGATGCCCAAGAGTGGAGCGGCATCCGGAACGGTTCTGAAGAACGGTGCTTCGATCACTTTCGACATGAATCCAATCATTGCCACAAACGTCTTCACTAATGCTCTCGACTTCTCACCGCCAACGACAGTGATGGGACCTCTCGCACAGAAATCGACCTCTACTAAGGTCACCGTGAAGTGGCAATCGAGCGATGGCACAGCAGGATCAGGCGTTGAATCTGTCGCACTCTATGCTTCGAAAGATGGTGCCTCATTTAACCAGGTTGGCGAGACGGAGGCTGACTCACTTGTCGTCCCCGTCGAGGCTGGAACACATCGCTATTCCTTCTATGCGCTGGCAAGGGACAATGTGGGCAATGTGGAATCAGTGCGACCGTCACCTGTAACGAGCGATATTGTCAACGACGTTGAGGAGAAGGTAGCAGTTCCCACGGAATTCTCTCTGAGTCAGAACTATCCGAACCCGTTCAATCCAACGACGGAAATAGTCTTCAGCGTCAGTGTAGCGGTGAAGGCAACGCTGAGGATATACGATATGCTGGGTCGCGAGATTACGACGTTGGTTGACGAGGTGAAGAGTCCAGGTCGGTACACGCTGAGGTGGGATGCGGGGAAGAGTGCGTCGGGAGTGTACTTCTATCGGTTGATTGCCGGCGACTTTGTGCAGACGCGAAGGCTCACGTTCATCAAGTAGCATTGATCGATACGCGTCAGCGTATGCAGAAAGGGCTCGATTCGTCGGGCCCTTTTTGTTTGGTTTTTTGAGCATGAGCTAATGAGAACCGACTGTACTCTAAGCATGACTTGTCTCTTATCTCGATGTTCTCCCTTGGGAGAGACCGGCTGAAATCGCGCATGGCTGGCGGCCGGAGACATCGACTCATTGATTGCATCGCGAGACTGCGCGCATGAAGCCCAGCAAGGTGACCTGCCTGAGAGAATCGCGATGACCCGTTCTGAGACGCTCATGTGTTCAGCGGCACTCACGGGGAATAGTCCTTGATTGAGAGCAAAAAGGTGCATAGTTTCATCTCAACATCTCTGCACCGTAAGACTCTCGACTGATCTCGGGCATTATCTGGCATGACTTCGGAAGCTTGCTCGAGATCATTCCCAAAAATCGTAACGATCGACCGGATCACGGAAACGTGCAAGAATCTCAGCCGCTTGTGGAGGAGTTTCCACTACCCGCTCCTTCCTGATTCGGCGCAATCCTACACTCACAAGAACATAGCTCTTTGAGATTACCCCAACGTTATTTCAGGATGGAGGTTTCTATGAGGACTTCGTTACGGCGGATGTTTTCTCTCGGCGTTGTTGTGCTCTTCATTGCGCAACATAACTCCAACGCTCAAACGATCACGTCGACGACGAGCGGCGGCAGGTGGAATGCCGCAAGCACCTGGGTTGGCGGGGTTGTCCCGTCTTCAGGCAACGATGTGGTTATCGCCGGACTTGTTAAGTTTGAAAACGGTGATGGCTCTTGCAGGAACTTGACTGTCAATTCTGGCGGTACTCTGAACAATGCGACTGACTATTACGCAAATGAGAGAATCCTGACGGTGAATGGCAATGTAACGAACAACGGCACCATCGCGAACTATGGCAACCAGCCACTTGTCTTGAGAATCAAAGGCAATGTCATCAACAACGGAACGTGGACACCTCGAAGGGCTGAGTTGAATGGGACGGGAACCCAGACATTGACCGCTGGGGCTACGAATGGATTCAACAGCAACATCACTGTTGATACGATTGCCAAGCCATCAATAGCCGCGGGGTCGAATCTGATATTCACTGCTACATTTGATCTGGGGAAAAGAACCCTGGACATGAAAAGCTACAGCCTAACATTCGTTGGTGAGGGTACGCTTTTGACCAACGGTACTGTCGTATCTGCAAAAGACATCACGGGACTACCGGCATACAGTATATACGGTACTCCCAATTATCCCTCGATGTACAACATAACGTACAGCGGCAGTGTCAATATCCACAATCGAATTCAGATCAACTCTCTGGTTACTTTCAGTGGGACGACGACTGTCACTGATACATTAGAAACCATATCAGACTACTACGCCAACGAGCGGATCCTGACGATCATAGGTAGTCTGACGAACAACGGAATCATGAGAGGCGGCAGGAATCCTCTGGCGTTGAATGTATCAGGCGACATCACGAACAATGGAACGTGGACATTCACCAGAACCGAGCTCAGTGGCACGAGCAACCAAACCTTGACACTTGCCCCCAACAAACTCTTCGAGTCGGCATTCAAGGTTACCGATTTCCTGGGGATGATCGTCGCAGGTTCGAATCTCGCGATGACGAGTTGGTTTGATTTGCGCAAGTGCACTCTCGATATGAAGAATTACTCGCTGACGCTCCAGGGCTCAGGAGCGACGGTCTACAATGGTCTTGTCGTCAACACTAAAGACATCGTTGGCAGAACGGTCGGTGGTGCAAATCCGAATGTGGACAACATCACGTACGACGGGAACCCAACCATCAAGGGGAGATTTCGCATCAACACCCTGGTGACGTTCAAGGGGAATGTAACAATCGCAGATACCATCGAAAGCTACTACTACTACGCCGATCCAGAGAAGGTTCTCAAGATTGTCGGCAACATTACGAACAACGGTATTATTCGCAACTACGGCAATGGGCTTGCGCTGAATGTTACTGGCAATGTGACGAACAACGGGACGTGGATTCACAAACGAACTGATTTGAGTGGCACGAGTAATCAGGTGATCACGCTCAATCCGAGCGCGAAATTTGAATCTCCGTTCAGAGTCACAGATTCTCTTGGAATGGTAGTTGCCGGTAGTAACTTGGTCTTCACGAGCAGTTTTGATTTGAACAAGACTGTCCTGGACATGAAAAGTTTCAATCTTACGCTGGTCAGTGACGGGGCTGGGATTACCAATGGGATCGTGATCAATACCAAAGACGTCAATGGAGTTCCCAGCTACAACATTTATGGTACGCCATTATATCCGATGATGAACAACATCACTTATGATGGTTCAATATACCTCAAAGGACGTATACAGATAAACTATTCTGCTACGCTTAAAGGTAACGTTACGGTTGTTGACACAGTGGAGAGTATCTCAGATTACTATGCCAACGCACGAACTCTTAGTGTCATTGGAAACATCACGAACACTGGGATCATGAGAGGCGGACGAAATCCTTTTT
>JAPLFP010000274.1 GCA_026390585.1 Ignavibacteriales bacterium
GTGTGCGTTTTCAAGCCCTCCGACGGTCACCAAAGCTATCCGGGGAGAATGCACGGCGGCATCACCACTGCCTTGTTAGACGAGACGATCGGCAGAGCAATCATGATGCACCACAAAGAAATGTTGTGGGGCGTTACGGTAGAATTCACTACCAAATTCAAGAAGCCAATTCCTCTCAATCAGGAATTGCGCGTCGTCGGGCGAATCACGAACGACACCAGTCGCTTCTTCGAAGGCACCGGCGAAATACTTCTTCCCGATGGCGAAGTGGCTGCAACCGGTTTCGGCAAATATATCAAGCTGCCGTTGGAGAAGATCGCTGATTTCGATGCGACCGAACAAGAATGGAAAGTTGTGCACGGTGAGCACGATCCAAAGACCATCGATCTACCGTAGCCTCAGCATTCATGCTGAGGCCAATGCCCCGAGCCTGAGCATCGCTCTCATGAAAACGATCTTCATTTTCTCGTTCGCGATAGTCGCAGCTGCCACTGGAGGCTGCAGCGATTCGGGGAACTCTCCGGGCCTGATGACCGGAATTCAAGGACAGGTCTATTCCATCGCCGCTCCCGGCCCAACACCCGTTGGCTGGGTCCCTCCTCCTCTCGAGAGAATAAGCACAGTTCTCGTGCTCGATTCGAATCACAGGCAAATCACCGAGGTCATCACTGATGACGAAGGCAGATTTGCGCTCGAACTCCAACCGGGAACGTACTATCTTCGCGTAAAGGAGTCGTTGATTCCCACAGAAACCGGCCCATACGTTGTGACAACTGGTGCGTTGCTTACTGTCCGTGCTCACTATGACAATGGCATGCGATAGCGAGATCTGTTGCGATTTCCCCAAAAGTTAGCGATACTCCGATCAAGCCCCTACACTTGTGACACCGAAGTCACTTCTCCCATAATACCAAGGAGGCAGTCATGACACGTCGTCTGAGCTCCATCGTCATCGTCGCGGCGTTGTTCTTCGGAATTTCTTTCGCACAGAACTCCGTACCATACACCCGCGATGAAGTCGCAACACTGAAAAAGAAACTGGTCAACGCTCTGGATGCGGTTGGCCAACCTCCAGCAGGCTACGCAAAGGAGAGGGAAAACTTCAGTCTCCCCACCGATGCAAGCAAGAACCATGAAAGCGGTTTGTTCTATCCTGCCTACGGAAGCGGCAGCCGGACGTTCGGAGCCGACAAGTCAGCCGAAAAGTCGCAGAAAGATCTCCAAAAGGATTATGAGAAAAAGGTCGCCGAGGCACAGGCCAAGGGAGACTATCAGGCGATCACGAAACTCGCCCAAGAGATGCAGCAGAAAGCAGGCCAGATGCAGCTGAAAAGCATCGAAGGAAAGAAGGTCCCCATTGAGATTCACATCAACATCAACTCGAACTCCGGGGAAGCAATTGACCCCGACGGTGTGCTGTTCGAGCGCACAGGGGTCATTGCGTTAAAGGAGAAAAGCGATGGGGATGAGGAAAAAAGCCGAGTCCGTATATTCTTCGATCCAATCAATCTGAAAGACACGAAGCAACTCTCCAAAGTCGACATGAAAATGCCCGAGAAGGGCGTGAAGTCAAAGACATCCGTCTACAACATCACCATAGAGTTCAACGGCCCGACGAGCGAAATCGAAGCGTGGGCGAAGAAGATCGAAAGCGGCAAGGTGCTGGCCCAGATCGATGGGAAGTAGAGTGACGAGTCCCAATCACCATTCGCCGGCGAAGTGGACCGGATGAAGATCATCGTCATTACCGGCAGCACGCGAGGTATTGGGTACGGCCTTGCAGACGCTTTTCTCAAACTGGGATGTTCGGTCGCGATCAGCGGCCGGACGCAACAGAACGTGGATGCGGCAGTGGTGACCCTCAGCGCGAAGTACAGATCTCAGCAGTTGATGGGACTTGCATGCGACGTAACCAGATTTGAGCAGGTCCAGGCGCTTTGGAACGCAACAAAAGTCCGCTTCGGCAAAATTGATATTTGGATCAACAATGCCGGCGTCAATGCGGGTCGAATCCCTTTCTGGCAACTCTCACGGGACCACATCCAGGGAGGAGTTGAGACAAACCTGATCGGCGCGATGAATGGTGCCGTTGTCGCGATCGGTGGAATGTTGCAGCAAGGATCCGGCGCTGTCTACAATATGGAGGGCCTCGGCAGCAACGGCCGTAAGATCAGAGGACTGACGCTGTACGGCACCACAAAATACGGCCTCGCCTATCTTACAGATGCGCTGGCTGGTGAAACCCGGGGTACTCCTGTCATTGTCGGGGCCATCAGACCCGGTATGGTTGTGACGAACTTGTTGACAAAGCCTTTCGAAGGCAAGCCGGCCGAGTGGGAACGAGCAAAGAGGATGTTCAACCTTCTGGCAGAACGAGTTGAAACGGTGACTCCATGGATCGCCGTCAAAGTTCTCGCCAACACCAAGTCAGGAATCCGCATTCAATGGTTGACCCCCACGAGACTGGGATTCTGTATCTTGAGAGCTCTGTTCAGCAAGCGCGACTTGTTTCGTTGATGAATGTACGTTCTTTCCCCTGGAGCACGCCATGGCCATGTTAGCGAAACTGAAGGATTACATTGTCGTTTGCATTCACAGCAAGATTCCCCTTACGGGCGTGGATCTCAGAGTATTGCAGCACAAGATCCTCGCATCAAAACCACACTACTGGGAAGAGACAGAACCCGGCATTTTCCTTTCGTTCTATCTTATCAAGAGAGGTGGCAGGACAAAGAGTCTCAGGCTGACTGCGGGCGCCGGGAGTCTTAGAAAAGCGGGCACGATTTTCGAAGAACTCGGGATCGGCAAGACAGTGGGTGAATTGATCACAGAGAGCAATTGGTACGGGAAGATCCTGACCTGCCCCTTCGGCGATGCAGTCAACAAAGCACTGAAGAGAGCCCGCGAGGATGCCGAGAAGGGTTTTGCACGAACGCCAACGAGAGAGGAGCCCGGAAGTTGAAAAAGACGATGATCGATATTCTCTCGGCCGTCGGTTTGTTGTCGATGGTAGCGGGTATTCTGCTCCTCCTCTGGAATGACGGACTCCTCTCCCTTTCTCCAATCGTCATCGTGGTTCAAGTCCTCGCATTCTTCCTAATGATCTGGGCCAGAGCGACCTTCGGACGGCACAGCTTTCATGCCACAGCCAGTCCGACGGAAGGGGGCCTGGTGACAGCAGGGCCTTATCGATATGTTCGCCATCCCATCTATGCCGCAGTGTTGTTCATCACCTGGGCCGGCGTGTTGGGAAACTTGTCTGTCCTCAACGTCGCATTTGGCCTGCTGACTCTTGCAGGTTCCTTTGCCCGCATCGGTTGTGAAGAAACACTCGTTCGGGTCCGCTATCCTGAATACGATGAGTACGCGAAGAAAACTAGACGCCTGATACCATTCGTGTTCTGAAATTGAGAATACCTCGAAATATCAGGGATTCTCAGTGCAAGAAAGACCCCTGGATTCACACCTCTCTCATAACTTTCCGGCAAAACTCTCGTCCTTATATGGGCAGAATCCCCTCCATCTAACGGTCCAGGATCATGACGAACAACACCTCTTCTTCCCAAAAGAACATTGGCAAAACGATACTCGAAGACCTTGGTCGGATGGATTTCGAGCGCTCAATGAAACGCGACTACAGAGAGCTTCGGGACTTCATGCTCACGGAGGAGAGAGAAAAGCGTTTGAAAGAGATGAGAACTATAAAACGCGCGCTCTACATCTCCTGGTGGTTTCTCGAAGGCCTTGTTCTTAAACTCACCCCTGCTCGCCGCATCCTTCTCTTGGTTGCTGTCCTCCTAATCATCAGCAGTTGGGGAAAAAATGGAAATGAAGGCGTCCATTTGCTTGGCGCTCTGGTGCTGCTTTTCATCATCATGCTCGAGTTGAAGGACAAGCTCATCGCACACGAGGAATTGGAAGCGGGTCATGCTGTGCAAAATGCTTTGATGCCCGAACGCACTCCTCTGGTCCCAGGATGGAGTCTCTGGTTGTTCACCCGATCTGCCAACGAAGTCGGCGGCGACCTCGTCGACTTCATCAACATCGGCCCGGAACGAGTGGGTGTGACGTTGGGAGATATTGCTGGAAAAGGACTGCGCGCGGCCCTGCTCACCGCAAAACTACAAGCAACCATCCGGGCACTTGCTCCCGATCTCCCATCACTCTCGGAACTCGGTCAGAAGCTTAACTTCATTTTTTGCCGCGACAGTTTACCGAATCTCTTCGCTTCCGTAGTGTACCTGGAAGTACAGCCTAGCACAGGCTTCGTCCGATTGGTCAACGCTGGCCATCTTCCTCCCATCATCGTACGCGGCGGACAACTTGAGAAAACGGAGAAGGGTGGAATGGCTCTTGGTCTTTCCACTCAGGCGGTTTTCCAGGAGCAACAGATCGAACTGAAAACGAATGACGTGCTTTTCGTGTACTCTGATGGCGTCACAGAGGCCCGCAATGAGCAGGGCGCGTTCTTCGGAGAACAGAAGATTCTCGATTTGTTGCCGCAGCTCGCAACCTACACTCCTCAACAAATCGGCGAACGCTTGCTTGCCGAAATAGATCGATTTATCGGCTATGCG
>JAPLFP010000020.1 GCA_026390585.1 Ignavibacteriales bacterium
TCAACGTTGTTCGCGAAGACCCGGTTCGAAAAGGGCTCCTCTATGCTGGATCAGAGAGGGCTGTCTATGTTTCCTTCAATGACGGCGACGACTGGCAATCCCTGCGTTTGAACATGCCGGCGACCTCCATTCGCGACTTGATTGTCCATAGCGATGATATTGCTGTTGCGACACACGGGCGTTCATTCTGGATTCTGGACAACGTTACCACGTTGCGCCAAATCGATGATCAGGTTGCAGCCTCCGGCGCTTTTCTCTTCAAGCCTCAGCTGACCCGTCGCGTGCGATGGAATCTCAACACGGATACGCCGATCCCGCCGGAGGAGCCAGCAGGCAAGAATCCGCCCGATGGAGCAATGATCGACTACTATTTGAAAGCAGACGCGCGAGATATTGAGCTCGAGATCCTGGATGCAGCTGGAATGCTCGTCCGTCATTTTTCCAGTGCTGACAAGCCAGACAAAGTGAACGAGAATGCATTGCCGTATCCAAACTACTGGTTCCGTTCGCCACAGATCTTATCCGGCAAAGCTGGGATGCAGCGTTTCATCTGGGATCTTCACTACGCGCCGCCGCCGGGGGTTCGCCGCTCATATCCGATGACAGCGATCCTACACGACACGCCACTCTCACCCGTCGGTCCGTGGGTGCTTCCCGGGGAGTACGCTGTTCGTCTCACGGTGAATGGAATCGCGTACACCCAGATTTTGAATGTGAAAATGGATCCGCGGGTTAACGCCCCACACGAAGTGCTTCAGGAGCAGTTCGATTTGTCGATGACGTGCTACAACGGGTTGCGCCAGATCGATGGCGTTCGAGCCAAGATCACCGATGTGCGTTCGAGCATCCAATCGATTCTCAAAGAAGGGGGCGATAAGGAGTGGAAGGATTTGCTGAATCGGGCTGGAAGGAAGGTCTCTGCCATCGATGGAAGCGTGTGGACGGAAGATGTGGATGTGTTATATGATGCGGAATATGCCACGAGAGGAAATGAAGAAACTCTCGCGGGGCTCCAAAGAAAACTGCTCTTGCTCATGGGAATTCTCCAGGGCGCTGACGCGAAGGCGACCTCACAGGTTATTGCTGCTGTTTACGATCAACAGGTCCGTCTGAAAGAAGTCCTCGCTCGCTGGGAACAGTTGAAACATGGGACGGGTGATCTTATCTCCATCAATCGGACGCTTCAGAAAAGAAATCTCCCAGGGATTCGGTTAGATTGAAAGGAAGCTAGAATGAAGCGAGTGACAGGTCTTGGCGGGGTTTTCTTCCAATGCAACGATCCCGAAAAGATGAAAGAGTGGTACCGGGCGCACCTGGGAATGGAGTCGGGCAAGGACGGTGCCGTCTTCAAGTGGCGGGATTTCGACGCGCCGGAAAAGAAATGCATCACCGCATGGAGTATTTTTCCGGCGGAAACGAAATACTTCGATCCTAGTCAGAAACCCTTCATGTTCAACTACAGGGTCGAAAACCTTAAAGTCTTGCTTGACGAACTTCGTGAAGAAGGCGTCACAGTAGTTGGTGAAATTGAGGAATATGAATACGGAAAGTTCGGCTGGATTCTCGATTCTGAAGGGAACAAGATAGAGCTCTGGGAACCAATCGATGACACGTTGCTCTAGGAAGCAGAAGAAGCCATGAACGTTCGTTCAAGAATCATCGCGCTCCTCGCGGTCAGTCTTCTTCATCCGTTGGCGACCCCTGTCGTTCCAGGATCTCAAGTGAGCGCCCAGGAGCAGCAGAAATTGGAAGGACTACGGCTGCTCGAGAAAACAATTCAGAGGACGTACGCCGTCCACAGGCTCTTCCGCCGTGTCTACTCGGCGGGTTGGGAAGGTGCCAACGGTGCCATCGGAGCGGCTCACTTGTACGCTGTCACTCACGACACGACTCTTCCCCTCGCCTATAGTACGAGCATGGATCTCATCAAGATGTACAATGGGACCTGGGTAGACGACCGGGCTTGGATTTGTCTGGCGGAAATGTACTGGTGGCACTTCACCGGGAGAAAGGCCAGTGCGTGGGTGCAGGATGCGAAGAAACGCTATCTCGATGCAAGAGCTGAAGGGAGATTATCCAATCACGAGGGGTTTTGGAGCTGGTACAACTGGCCGAACAATTGGAAGATGGAGGATAAGGTTTTCACCAACAGCAACATGAATCAAATGGTCTCGGTCGCTTGTTGGTTGTATGAGGCGACAAAGGAGAAACAATTCTACAACGATGCCATGCGGGTGTGGAATGGCGATTCGAAGTACCCTGGGATTGAGAAGACTCTTTACCGCGGGAATGGAAGGTGGGAAGGAAAGCCGGGCCTGGCGGCGTGGGGAAAGCAGATCCCTTGGGAGGGAGCAGAGTATTGCTCCATAGGGGCTTCAATGTATCGGATGACACTCGATCCCAAGTACAAGAAGATTGTTGTTGCCACTGCGAAGCGCATCATGGATCCTGTCAATGGATGGGTCGACCCTCAGGATTTCTATCAGCTGAAAATGGATGGCAATGGTGCGTTCGTCCATTTTATTCTTGACGCCTATCTTATCGCCCCCGACGAACTCCCCGAGATTCCTGGCAAGATCCAAAGGATGCTCGAGCATGTGTGGACAAATCATAACGACAAGGCGACTGTTATCCTCCATCGTCTTGGAGACGACGGAATCCGGAATGGTTGGAACCCCAACGGCGGCGAGGATGGCTACTTCGTCGATCAGGTGGGGAGCGTTCACCCACAGTCACAGGCCGTTCGAGCATTCGGCGTGTTTGCGTATGTTCTTCGTCAAAAACTGG
>JAPLFP010000230.1 GCA_026390585.1 Ignavibacteriales bacterium
CCCTGAGTTCAATCGAAGGGTCGAAGGATGTACAAAGCCCGCCTGCATTTCACTCTTCAATCCCCAGGAAATGATGATTCAGTCATGACTTTGCTTTTGAAGAGAAGTCTTGGCAAAATCAACCAGCTGATGCAACGACAACATCTGAGACGATTCTTGAGGTACCTATGATTCAGAAAATAACTATCGGCGCGGCCCTTCTGGCGGCTGCATTATCCCAATCCGCCCTTTCCCAAGATACAAAAAAAGACACTTTGGAGTACAAATATCCGGAGGTCGTCGTCACAGCTCCGAGAATGGTCCTTCCTCTGAAGGAGATTCCGTTCGCTACAAGTATCGTCGGCCAGGAAGCCATCAATAATCTGCCACGAGCCATCGCGATGGATGAGCCGATGAAGCTTGTCCCCGGCGTCAAGGTGGACAATCAGGCGAATGGTAGTCGGGTACATCTCTCGATTCGTGGTCAGGGGATCCTCACGGAGCGCGGAATCCGGGGAATCAAGATCCTCCTGGATGGAATTCCGCTCAATGACCCGACCGGCTTTGCTCCCGATTTCTTCGACGTCGATTACAGCACCATCGAGAGGATCGAAGTGTTGAGAGGTCCCGCCGCATCCTTGTACGGAGGGAGTGCTTCTGGCGGTATCATCAACATCATCACCCAGAATGCGGCCGATGCGCCGCTCTCCGGGGATGCCTCCGCAATGGGCGGATCGAATGGATTCTGGAAAGGATTTGGACAATTTGGAGGAAGCGCGAACGCGATCAACTACCGCGTCTCGTTTTCAAGGTCGATGGGGGATGGCTACAGAGACCATACGCATTTTCAAATCAACAACATCTATGGGAAAGCGACATACACTCCCTCCGCCAGTCTGCAGCTGACGCCCATCATCTCCCGATCCGAGTCGTATCACGAGAATCCTGAGGGAATCAATCTGGACCAGTACAACAAGAATGCGAAACAAGCGAATGGGGACGCAATTCCCTACAACGAGTATCTTTCGACGAACCGGACGTCGTACGGGTTGACCGGGTCCTTCAGATTCAACGACAAGAATGCCATCGACTTCAATGGTTATATGAAGAACACGCTCTTCACCGAAGCGAACAACCGCACCTTCACCCACAGGACAATTTCCACGCCGGGCGCTTCTCTCCAGTTCACCACACGTGCCGGCGAACCGGACGACGTTCTGAGAAATAGGCTGAGCTTTGGTGCCGATCTCCAGTGGCAGACGATTGACGAACACCGCGTCGACAATCTCTACTCCAAAGAAGGAGATACTCTCCGGTCGAAGGAGCAGATCAAACAGAGTGGCACGGGGCTGTTCCTCATCGAAAAGCTCGATATTGGTCCGAAGTATGGATTCATGGTCTGCCTGCGATACGACGACATCCACAATGAGCTCAACGACCAGTTGAAGAATCCGTACGACCTTTCAGGGAATGCGGATTTCTCGAAGACGACGTTCCGGTTCGGTTTCACCTACAATCTTAAGCCGGAGTACACGATGTTTGCGAGCTGGGGCCAAGGCTTTCTTCCGCCTGCCACGGAGGAGCTTGCTCAAAACCCAGATCACTTCGGAGGATTCAATATTCATCTGACGTCCGCCACATCCGAAGGATTCGAACTTGGAGCACGTCACACTTTGAGCAGTCAATTTCGCTATGAGTTCGCCTGTTTCTTTCTGGCCACGCAAAACGATTTCGACCGATACCGGATTTCGAATCCGCTTCGGAACCAGGAGACATTTTACAGGAACGCCGCATCGAGCAAGAGGACCGGAGTTGAGTTCTACATGGATTTCACCCCCGACCGGGATCTGGAAATCCAGGCCGCGTACACGCTCTCAAGTTTTCAGTACACGAATTCGTCACCGATCCAGGTTGTCATGGATGATCCCACGATCAAGAAGTTTGTGGTGGATGGTAACTGGCTTCCAAATTCTCCAAGACATCAGGTTTATGTTGACCTCCAGTACATGCTGTCACCGAGGCTGAGTCTTGGCCTCAGCACAGAGGCGCAAACTAAAACCTACATTGATGGAGCTGACGTTGAATCGGAAGCCGCGGCAGGATACACCCTTATCCATGGACGCGTCCGGTGCGGTTGGCAGGTCGCGGGTGTGGAGGGAGAACTTGTCCTTCAGCTGAGAAACATCTTCAATACCAAGTATGTCGCGTTTACGGAACCTGATCCTGGTGGGAATGCATATCAACCGGGCGCCGGAAGGGAGTTCTTTGGCGGGGTGAGGATTAGGCTCTAGGTTATCGAACGTCCTTCGACATTCAACATTGAGCGTTCATCATTGGACATTGACCAATGCGGCCATCCAGGTTTCCCCCACAACCTTCGGAAGGTCGCCCCGCTCAACCCCATAGGTCATTGCGAGGAGCGAAGCGACGAAGCAATCTGTCGATAGATTGCTTCGCGCAAAACGCTCGCAATGACTGGTTTGCTTGTTTTCGTTCCCGGGATCTGTGCTCGATCTGAGCTATCCGTTGAAACGAAAACCTCCATCATAAAAAAGCCGCCGACTCACGTCGACGGCTTCGTCATATCCAACTTCATAAAAAGTCCTAGCCCTTCTTCGCATCAAGCACTTCGCGAACCGACTTGAGCATCTTGTCGAATTCGTACGGCTTCTGCAGTATGTCCTTTGCACCAAGCTCGAAGATCGCCGATTTCTGAACCTGCTCGAGGTATCCACTCGCGAGGATGAATCTGATCTCCGGATTGATATGTTTCATCTTCCTCAAAACGTCATACCCCATGAGCCCAGGCAATCCGAGATCACAGATGACGAGATCGATCGCCTTGTGCTGGTGCAGATAGATTTCCACCGCATCGTTGCCGTCCAAAGCAGTGAGGACGGTATACCCCTTCGATGTGAGATCGGCCTTCGTCAGCTCAGAAATGAGGATTTCATCTTCGACGAACAGGATCGTCTCCGTACCGCCGGGGATTTTGTCCGAATGGCCTCTCTTGAAATCGAGGATGTCGCGCGACTCTCGGTTCACAGGGAAATAGAGTGAGATGGTTGTCCCTTTCCCTCGTTCGCTTTCGACATCGATGAAGCCATCGTGGCTTTCCATAATGCCAAACACCACCGCCAGTCCGAGGCCCGTTCCTTTGCCGAACTCCTTTGTCGTGAAAAACGGTTCGAAGATCCTGCCACGTGTCGACTCGTCCATCCCGATCCCGGTGTCGGAGACATCGACTGCGATATACTCGTTGGCGGTTGCCTTCGGCAGTCTGACACGCAGCTTGTCTCCCCGCGCAATTCTCGACCGCAGCTTCAAGATTCCTCCGTCCGGCATGGCATCGCGGGCGTTCAGGCAGAGGTTGAGAAGTACCTGATGGATCTGGGTCGGATCGGCTTTCACCTCAGGAAGGTTTCTCTGCAGTTCCGATATGACGCTGATGGACTTCGAGAATGTCTCGCGAACGAGTTTGACGATGTCCTTCACCTGATCGTTCACCGAAAGTCTCTCGAACGAGATGTCGCTTTTTCGCGCGAAGGTGAGCAACTGACTGACCACCGAGGCGCCGCGTTGCGTGGCCTTGGTGATTGCGTCGATACTGAGGCTCAGCGAAGCCGGATCGACGTCGGTTCGGTCGATCCTCGACGCGTAACCCAGAATGATGGCAAGGATATTGTTGAAATCGTGTGCGATCCCGCCAGCCAGCGTGCCGATGCTTTCGAGTTTTTGTGACTCCCGAAGCTTCTCCTCAAGCTTCTTTCGCCCGGTGATATCGGTGTACATGCCATAGACGCCGACGAGGCTGTTCTCGATAATGATCGGGTATCCCGTGATTCCGACCTCCATGATCGTTCCGTCTTTTCGCCGCCGCGTGGTCTCCTTCTGAATCGCCTTGCCTTCAAGGCACTGGGCTGACAACTTCTTCGACTCTTCGACGAGGTGTCCCGGGACGATCAGATCATTGGTGCTTTGTCCGATCACTTCGTCGTGTGTGAAATGGAACATCTGGAGGAACGCCGTGTTGGCGTTCAGGATGGTGTCCTTCTCATCGAGGATGACGATCCCCGCCGGCGAATTCTCAAAGAGCTGCCGGAAGTACGATTGCTGCTGAAGCAGGGCTTCCTGGCTTCTCTTTCGTTCGGCGACCTCGGCTTGGAGCACTTCGTTTGTTTCGCGCAGTTCTGAGGTTCGTTCCCTGACCCGCGTTTCCAGATCGTGATGCGCCTGGAGGAGGGCCCGTTCCGCTTCCCTCCGGGCTGAGATGTTTCGTCCGACCGCGACGAATCCCGTGATTTCATCGTTCTCGACCACAGGGGTCAGAGAAAAGGCCATCGCAGCCTTGCGTCCGTCCTTGCAATCGACGTCGGTGTCAAAGTAACTTTCTGTCACCTTTCCGTGAAACGCATAGTCGAGGTATGCGTCCATGAGATCTTTTTCCTCAATGAACTTCTGAAACGACTGGCCGACGAGTTCCTTTTCCGTATATCCCAATTGATCAGTCAACGCACCCCGTACAAGTTCGATGCGGAGCGCATCATCCATTTTGAAAAGGATATCGTTCATCACTTTGAGGATCGTCTTCAGCGCTTCGTACGGAGTATTGACCATGACCCTGTATCGGAAGACGAGGTAGATGGCAAACGTCAGGGCGAGGGTGGACGTGATGAAATACGTTTCCACGCTGAGGTGCAACGCAGTGAAAAACGTCGATTCCGTAAATGGTCCCGGGAGGAAGAGGATGAGGACAGAAAGGCCGATGAGAAGTATGCCCGATCTCGGCTTTCGGTCTTCGAATCCCTGGGAGATCGTGTTGAGGAGAGCGATCCCCATTCCGAAGTAAATCGACATCCATGTGACATAGAAGACGTAGCCGCTGGGCGTGATGCCCCGCTCGATGGATATCGGATTCGGGACATACCCGAGAAGGACCAGTGTATAACAGAACAATCCTGTCCCATAGATTGCCAGTACGGTCGACCTCGATCCCGCGATGTCGTACCGTCCAATCAGCATCATTGCGAAATGGAGGAAGAAGAAGGGGGTCAGGGACGTGAGAAAGACGCTGATGGGACCAAGGATGTTCTCGATCGTACTGCCAAGCCTCGCGTCAAGAAGATACGCGACAACCCCGAGCACAATCATGGTGAGGACGCAGAATGCGTAGAGCTTGGCGAGGGGGGTTTTGTGAAACCTCGAGACAAGAATAAGCGCGAGGATGGGATTGACAACAAAATATCCGATCGAAACATATTCAAACAGCATGAGGAATCCTCTCTCTGAGCCAACGGGTATGTGGAGGACTTCCGGATCGACATATCAATTGAAGCGCAGACCATTTTTCATTGGTTCTCCGGAGGAAAGCCAACGAAAAACAAAGGAAGGAGAGCCTGACATGTTGTGCTCCTGACATCCGCACCTCTTCTTGAGGTTGCGTGAGCCAGGGAATGAGTGGCTGCATCGTCCCGACGGTGCTGGTGTCTAAGGGCAATTATACAAAGCTACGGCAGATCGGAGAGAAACGCAAGGGAGTCCCCACACTGGGAGAGTTTCACCTGTTGTTCTATTCCATTGATTCTTGGCGCCATGTTTGCTAATTTGGCAATCAGGCTTGATGGGTGGCAAACACGCTGCCCGCCTACTCCCAATAGAACAAGTCACCCTGAGCCAGCCAGGACAAGTCCTTGTAGCATCCTTCGACCCTTCGACAAGCTCAGGGCGGTGCTCAGGATCGAACCCTGAGCGACTTCTGTGCAAAATTCAAGAGGCGTCGAAGGGTTCGACTCCCTCGCAGCTCAGCTGGAGCTGAGATCTCGATCGCTCAAGATGACGGGGACTCTTCTTATCACAGAAAAAAGCGGACATGCCTCACCCTAGCCTAAAATCCCTGTTTTCCCTCGCCATTTTTCTACTGGCATCGCAGGCCTTTTCCCAGACCATCTATCTGAGCGCCTCTCACGAGATCTATCCATTCCTCAAGAGAATGGAGGCCCGGGGGTTGCTGACAGGATACCGCGACGCGGCGAAGCCGCTCTCACGCATTGTCCTGGCCAAACATCTCAAGACTCTGGAAGGGGCGATCGAGCAAATGACGGAGGTTGAGCGCGATGAGTACGAGTTCCTGAAAGGGGAGTTCCACTACGAACTTGCCATGCTGGCTGGTGACCTCGAGCCGAGTGAGATACGATGGCATGTGATCTCTGAGACCTTCCCAGGCGGAATCGTGAACCTTGAACCCAACTTCCGCATCGGCCAAACGAACATAGAAAACAGCAGTGTCCGTGTGAGGGACCAGGGGATCAAACTCTACGGCTATGTCTTTGACGACATTGGGTACTATTTCAATTTCGTCGACAGCAGGGAAGTAGGAAGCGCCATCAACTTCACGAAAGCACTCACGCCGGATCCCGGCGTTGTTCCTACGAAGAAAAACGACAACTCTCTGGAATACAACGCCACCGAGGCGCAACTCAATTTCCGTGTTGGCGCCTTCAATTTCTCTATCGAGAAAATGCAGAACATCTGGGGTCTGGAACGGAACGGGAATCTGACGTTCTCCAACAAGGCTCCGTCGTATCCGCAAATCAAGTTGCGAGTGCCCGTCACCGACTGGATGGATTTCATCTATCTGCATGCGGACCTCAACTCAAATGTGATGGATTCGACCCGTTCATACTACGCGAACTCGTCTGCTCTCGAACCGATCTTCCGTGAGGTGGACAGAGTGAAGTACATGGCGGCACATATGATCGAGTTCACTCCGACACATGGGGTGAACGTTTCCCTGGGAGAATCGGTCATTTACAGCGACAAGGGACCGCTCCTGATCTACCTCATTCCTGTCATGTTCTTCAAGTCCGCTGAGCACTACAACGGCGACAAGGACAACGTTCAATGGTTCGCCAACCTCGACCTGAACGTCATCCGCAATACGAACGTCTACTTCTCGCTTTTCATCGACGACCTGGCACTGGACGACATCCTGAAGCCCGACAGGCAGAGGAACTACCTCGGCTTTACAGCCGGCTTCCAGACCTACGACGTTCTTCTGAAGAACCTCGAGTTAACCGCCGAATATACGCGCATCAACCCATGGGTCTATACGCACGAGTACCCGGCCACCGAGTATACGAACAACGGCTACATCTTGGGGAGCTGGATGGGGCAGAACTCAGACAATATTTATCTCGATCTCAGCTACAGGCCTCTCCGTTCGGTGTCGTTTGGCGGGACCATGCAAGTGTTCCGCAAGGGGGGACAGAAAGACATCTACTACCAGTACCACTATCCGTCGCAATCGTTTCTTTACGGTCCTTTTCACGAGGAACGATCCGTCGGCTTCCATGCACGCTACCAGTTTGTTCGGGACGGGTTCATCGATGCGCGGGTCACATCGAGAACCACAAACGATGAGGTGCTCAACCTCAACAATGACCGGAAGATCGAATTCTCCGTGAGCGCGAGGTACGGGCTGTGGTAAGGGGAGGAGAAGACCTGTCAAACCCACGAAAGCGGCCTGTCCGCTTTGATGGCTCTAGCCGGATAGGCGGGGAATCCAGAAGTGAGCTCGAAAGGTGCATTGCCTGCGAGAGCTTATGCTTTTCCCCTCCTATGACGTAGGAGGGGTGTCCCGCTCGAAGAGCGGGACGGGGAGGTAGAGACCTAACCCCAGCGGTTTCCAATCCTGAATTCCGAATTTCATAGTGCATACTGACAACGCATGCCACCGCGCATAATCCTGAAATACTGGCTCCCCGTTCTTCTCTGGATGGGACTGATCTTCTACATGTCGACGGGGATGTTCTCAGCGCAAAACACTTTCGATATCTTGCAGAGGTTCCTGCGTTCAGTCGATCCAGCGATAACGAATAGCACAGTCAGGTTGATCAACAACAGCCTGCGCAAGGCAGGGCATGTGACGGAGTTCTTCATCTCCGGGCTGCTTGTCTTTCGTGCGTTCAAGGCCGGCTCAACCAAACCCCGTATCTTGCGCTGGGCTATGCTTTCTGTTGTGTTTATCGTCCTTTTCGCTGTGAGTGATGAATACCATCAATCGTTCGTAGCCTCGCGCACAGCCTCAGTTCTCGATGTATGCATCGACGCGGGGGGCGGTCTCATCGCCATTTGCGTCAGCATGCTGCGGCAGTATCGGAAGGGGCGGTAGCGGTGACAAAAAAAGAATCACAGTCATTGCGGGGAGTCCTGCTGCTGTAAGGCAGGACGACGAAGTTCCGCTCTATGTTCCGCTGTATGAATCCCGCCCGTGAGCGGAATCCTGAGAAGCGGGAAATCCCGCTCATAGGCGGAATCCAAGAGCGGGACAATCTATCCCAAAACCTTGTCATTCCCGAATGCTTCTATCGGGAATCCAGGACTTGGCTTTACATTTGCACGTGGCAGATGCAGTTCACGTTCTGGATCCCCGCCAAAAGCTTGCGGGGATGACAAAAGAAGTCACTTCGCAAAGAGCGCTCGCAATGACACCTTGCTTCCGGTCGTTCGCACAAAACGCTCGCAATGACAAAGAAGTCACCTCATCATTCACAACGATGTTCATCTTTGGACATTGACAGGTCAACACAAAGGTAGTTCATGAAGAAGGCGCTCGTAACAGGAATCACAGGACAGGATGGCTCATACCTGGCGGAACTGCTTTTGGAGAAGGGCTATGAAGTTCATGGTATTGTTCGAAGAGTGGCCCTGGAGGATCCCAGCCACAGGATGTGGAGAATTCGACATCTCCAGGATAGCATTCAGCTGCATTCCGCCTCGCTCGAGAGTTATCCAAGTCTGTTCAAAGTCGCCCTTGAAGTCCATCCGGACGAATGCTACCACCTCGCTGCTCAGAGCTTTGTGAGCAATTCATTTGAGGACGAGTTCTCGACTCTCAACATCAATATCAATGGAACTCATTCCATGCTGTCTGTCATCAGGCATGTGGCACCTGAGTGCCGATTCTATTTTGCGGGGACCAGCGAGATGTTCGGAAAGGTGAAGCATGTGCCCCAAAACGAGGATACGCCTTTTCACCCGCGCTCAGCCTACGGCATTTCCAAAGTGGCCGGGTATGAGCTGACACGCAACTATCGCGAGGCCTATGGTATGTTTACGACATCCGGGATCCTCTACAACCACGAATCGTGCCGCCGTGGCTACGAGTTCGTGACCCGAAAGATCACGACTGCAGTGGCGAGAATCAAGCTGGGGAAAGCAAAAGAACTCAGACTCGGCAATTTGGACGCGAGTCGTGACTGGGGGCACTCAAAGGACTATGTTCGGGCGATGTGGGGTATGTTGCAGAAGGAGAAACCGGACGACTATGTTATAGCAACGGGAACAAGCCATACCGTCAGGCATTTTGCTCAAACAGCATTTTCGCTCGTCGGGCTGGACTACTCTGCGTACGTGGTGTCGGACCCACGATTCTTCCGACCGGCTGAGGTGGACATCTTGCTCGGCGATCCTTCGAAGGCCAGAAAAGAGCTGGATTGGACCCCGACATTCTCTTTTGAATCTCTCGTCGAGGAAATGGTTACAGAGGATCTAAAGATTGAGCAGTCGAGGAGGGATTGAAGAGAGCCTGTGGGCTGTCCGCACATGGCTCCAACGTCAAGAAATTTCGGTCATCAACGAACAATCAGTGCATGCGAGTACTTGCATGCAGAAATCGTAACAACATTCTGACGAACGACTATGAAGAGAGCTCTCGTTTGCGGCGCCGGCGGTTTCATCGGTGGCCATCTTGTGAAGAAACTCAGGGGCGCAGGCTACTGGGTGCGTGGTGTTGACATCAAATCACATGAATGGTCGCCTCATGCGGCAGATGAATTCAAACATCTAGACCTTCGTATCGAAGAGAATTGCCGGCAGGCGCTGACTGTGGAAGGAGGGCCATTCGATGAAGTGTACCAACTTGCCGCGGACATGGGGGGCATGGGTTTCATCCATTCTGCCGAAACGGAGATCATGCATAATAGTGCATTGATCAACATTTACATGACGGACCTTGCGGCGAAGATGGGAGTGCCGCGCTATTTCTTTTCATCGTCGGTCTGTGTCTATCGCGACATGAAACATGGAGAGCCGGAGATGTCGGAGGACCAGGCAATTCCGGCTCATCCCGATAATGAATACGGCTGGGAAAAGCTCTACTCAGAACGTGTCGCTATGGCCTACGAACGACGGTATGGAATGCAGGTTCGCATTGCACGGTTCCAAAACTGCTACGGTCCTGAGGGGACGTGGCAGGGCGGGCGCGAAAAAGCTCCCGCTGCAATGTGCCGAAAAATTGCCCAAATCGAAGATGGTGGAACCATAGAAGTGTGGGGTGACGGATCCGCTGTTCGCTCGTACACCTACGTAAGCGACATGGTCGATGGAATCTATCTCCTGATGCACTCAGATCTCCACGGAGCCGCGAATATCGGATGTCCGCAGTACGTGAGTGTAGACGAGTTGGCAAACGCGGTCGCCAAGGTTGCGGGAAAGACAATCAAGATCAAACACGTGTCCGGACCGGTCGGCGTGCAGTCCCGCAATTTTTCGAACGACCGTATCGCTTCGCTTGGATGGCAGGCAAAGGTTTTTCTGGAAGAAGGAATCAAACAAACCTATCCGTGGATTGAGAAACAGGCAAAAGCTAGGTTAGTGAATGGTAAATAGTAAACGGTGGATTGTGCTGATGATCAACGAGAGACCACATAAGAAGCTGGTTACGTGGCAAAAGGCAATGGAATTGGTGACAGAGATTTACAGGATGACGGAGGCATTTCCAAAGAAGGAGGAATTTGGGATAGTTGCACAAATGCGGCGAGCAGCAATTTCGGTTCCATCCAATATCGCTGAAGGGCTCACGAGGAGAACCAACAAAGACAAGATCCATTTCTTGAACATCGCGCAGGCTTCCCTCAGCGAAATCGATACACAAATTGAAATCTCGCTGAGGCTGGGATATGTCACTCAACCGGTCTACGTTTGATTGTGAACAGTGTGCTAGGATCTCTGAATGATTCACCCTCCACGCTTTGCTATTTACTCTTCGCTATTTGCTGTTTACTGTTCACTATTCACTGTTTACTATTCACTGTTTACTATTTACTATCTACTGTTCACCAAGCAGGCACTAAACTGAGGATAACCAATGAAAATTACTGCTGAAGCTCCCGTGCGCATAGACTTCGCCGGCGCTTGGACAGACGTTCCGATGTTTCACGAGACGTTTGGAGGCGCGACACTGAACTCCGCGATCAAAATGTACGTTCATGGTGAACGCTTGACCGGCGATCATCGGAAAATGAAAGACGGGATGACGGTTCATTATGAGGCAGATCTTCCCTGGGGTGCAGGTCTTGGGAGCTCCGCCTCTATGAATGTGCTTTGGCTGGGTCTGGTCAAAGGGCGACCGCTCTCGAGCGTGAAGGAACGATTGATTCTTGCCGAGAATGCATTCAAGATAGAGAAGGTCCTGGGTATCATCGGGGGAAAGCAGGACCAGTGTGCTTCCGCGGTAGGGGGAATCAATGTGTTCGAGTTCTCCAAAGACGAAATACATGTTACACCTGTCGGACTCTCCTCATCACGAGTCTCTGAGCTCGAGAAAACGCTCCTCTTGTGCTATACCGGTGTGGCTCGCCTCTCTTCGAGAATCCATGAAAACGTGTGGGGGAATTTCGCAAAGGGGCATCGAGATATCATTGATGCGTTGGTCAGGATGCGCGATTCAGCATACGAGGGAAAAGAAGCGCTTGAGAGAGGGGATTTCGAAAAGTTCGGTGAAATCCTTACGATGCAATTCGAATGCACCAAGATCATGGACAGCTCTACGAGCAATCAGATGCTTGAAGATCTGTTTGCGCTTGTTAAGGAAGATACTCTCGGTGGAAAACCATGTGGAGCCGGTGGCGGCGGGTGTGTGGTATTTTGCTGTAGGGGTGAGGAGGGAAAACGGCGCGCGACAGAGAAGATGAAAAAGGCAGGTCTGACGATCATCGACTTCGCATTCGATTTCCAGGGGCTGAGGGTGAGCATTGAAAGCTGAGCGCGGTGCTTCGCCACATCCAGGGTCCCCGCTCATAGCCTCTCAGTCATTGCGGGCATAATAGCCAAAAAGTGTTGCTAGAATTCTTGTAAGTTATGCTATTTCAATTCGTTTCCGGAAACAAACTCAAATGGATCGAGAATGAGAGCCAAAAAAGCGATGTCCACAGTGTTCATCCTCCACC
>JAPLFP010000254.1 GCA_026390585.1 Ignavibacteriales bacterium
AAGCATCGCTGCCGACGGTCCGCATCAAAGAGAGCAAAACTCCGACGGCAAAGCAGGCGACTATCAAGATTGCCGATGCGGCGCAATGTCGCCGTTATGTGTCGCGAGTCGTCCGAAATGTCAAAGTGGGGCAGTCGCCCAAATGGATGCAGGACAGATTGACGGCGATCGGACTTCGGCCTATCAACAACATCGTCGACATCACCAACTACGTTCTGATGGAGACTGGCCAGCCGCTTCATGCGTTCGATTACGATACGCTTGCGGGTCACACCATCATTGTGAAATGTGCAAATGAAGGCGAGAGTTTTACGACGCTGGACGGGAAAGAGCGCACTCTACGTTCCGACACGCTCATGATTTGTGATGCTGACAAGCCGATTGCTATTGCAGGTGTGATGGGGGGTGCGAATACAGAAATCAGCGATCAAACGACGAATGTGTTGATCGAGAGTGCAAACTTCGATCCGGGGAGCATACGCAGAACTTCAAAGTATCTGGGTCTGTCGACTGATGCCTCTCAGAGGTTTGAACGCGGTGTGGACGTGGAGATGTCCCTGTATGCGGCGATTCGGGCGGCGCAGCTTCTTCAGGAATTGGCCGGTGGCGAAGTCCTAAAAGGAACAATCGATGTCTATCCTCGCAAACTGCGCGCACAACGAATAGCTCTTCGCGTAAACCGAACGAATGCCGTGCTGGGAACTTCGTTGTCTCAGAAAGAAATCGTTGCTTTCCTCAAACGGCTCGAGGTGAAGGCTGTAAAGCAGTCGAAGGAAATGGTCACCTTTGTTGTGCCGAGCTTTCGATATGACCTGGTCGAGGAAATTGACCTGATAGAAGAAGTTGCCCGGGCTTTTGGCTATGACAACGTCGAGACGAAAACCCGAACGACGGTTGATTTCACCAAACCTCTGAATACCGGTTCACTTCAGGAGGGTTTGCGCGACTACCTGATTGGAGCAGGATTCAATGAAATGCTCACCTATAGTCTGCAGGATAAGGCGAAAGGGCTCATGGCAGGGGAAAAGGCGGTGGAGGTGCTGAATCCCGTCAGTGCGGAGGCATCGGTTCTCCGGACGAGTCTGATTCCCGGGGCGCTGACCGTGGTGCAACACAATCGAGCCCATGGAATGACCGATTTGCGTCTCTTTGAAATCGGGGATGTCTTCGCTCTCAAAGGGGATAAGCCAACTGACAGCCTGGTGGACTTTGTGGAAGATGAGAGAATTCTTATCCTGCTGAGTGGAAGCGTTGTGCCTCAACAGTATGGTTCAGAGCATCGGCGGGTGGACTTCTACGATCTCAAAGGTGAGGTACAAGCTCTCCTTTCCAAGTTTTGCCTTGACAAATACAGGTTTATTTCATATGATACCGCTAGCGCTTTAATTGAGGGCGCTCTAGCAGTTGAAATCAATGGCACTTATGCCGGACTTCTCGGAAAGATTGGCAAGTCAATCGCAGAACGTTTTGATATTGACGATGCCGTCTTTGTCTGCGAACTGAGAGCTTGTTCTCTTAATGGGAATTGGTTATCCGAGAAAGAGCTAAAACAGCTTCCACGATTTCCAAGCGTTCACCGCGATCTGGCCTTTGTTGTAGATTCGGATATGCAGCACGAAATTGTGGCGCGTGCCATCAGGGAGGCTGGCGGAACCCTGCTCGCCAATTTAGTTCTGTTCGATTTGTATCAAGGGGACCAAGTTGGGGCTGGCAAGAAAAGCCTGGCATACTCATTGGAGTTCCAGCCGTTGGACCGCACGCTGACGGATCGCGAGATCGATGCAGAAGTAAATCGAATTGTTCAGCGAGTCGAGGAAGCGTGCAAGGCGAAGTTGCGGGCGACATGAATGTGCGCCTGAATGTTGCAGTGAACCTGAAGGAGACCTGGTTTGCCTGATCAGCATGCTGAAGCTGAAGTCATGAGCGGCAAAGAGATCCGGAGTCTCGAGTCCTCTCTCGAAGCCCTTTGGGAAAAAGCGCGTCGAGTTTCTGAAGCTCTCGTTCAGACGAAAGAGAAGAACGGGGATCTTCGGAAAAGAGTGGAGGATCTCGAAGCTATCGAGCAGCGTCTTATGCAGGAGTTGGCCGACAAGGAGCGTGAGGTTGAAGGTCTGCGTCAGGAGGCACTTCGTGCGCAATCCAATGGATCGAACATCCTCACGAAAGAAGAAAAGGAGGCACTGAAAGCAAGGATCAAGGACCTCATTACTAAGATCAGTTCACACTTGTAGTCCTCGGGTTCTTGTTTTGGTCGTGGCAAAGGCTGATTCATGGTGAAACCTGATGATGTCCCTCAACCGATGCGTGAGAACCTATGAACGGAAAGAGCATAAAAGTAAAAATCTTCGGTTCTGAGTATCCTCTTCGCGGAGAGAACGAGGATTTCACCAAAAAGATTGCAGCCTATGTGGATACTATGATATCCACCATTCATGAGAAGATTCCGGAGCAACCGCCTCTGACAGTGGCGGTCTTGTCTGCTTTGAACATCACTGAAGACTTGATGAAAGAACGAGAACGTAATCAGCAGTCTATGACACATCTGGAAACGGAGATCATCAAGCTGTCGAACTATCTGGACAATTGTCTGGACGTTGACGGAGCAGTATCGAAGACTGAATAATCTGACCTTATTCTCGAGTGTTCCTTCTCAAATGAAGTACAGACGGGCGAATTTCCGCACCGTCAGCCGTGATCAAAACTTATTAAAGAACCTGACAGTTACTTTAATAGGGAGCTTGACTCATAAGCGTGGAGCACACGCCACCTCTCCGCCCCTGGTGGAGATGCCAAGCGATGACTCCCGATTCGTCGGGACGAGCGGGTAGTGGAAGTGTGAAATGCTTAGGCGGGCACCCACTGTGTTGAAAACAGAGGTTCTTTCAATACACCTTGATCTTCGGCCGACGAGTGCGGATTTTTTTTGTTTGCGTGAGAGTTGACTGAGAGGAGAAGTCATGGAATTGTTAGTCTTCATTCCGATCGTCGTTGTTACCGCTGGCGTGATGTTCTATGCCGGCTGGTACCTCAACGCGCGATCGGGCCAGAATAAAATTACCAGCGCTCAAGAACGCGCAAAGCGCATTCTTGATGACGCCGAAAAAGACGCAAATACACTCAAACGTGAAAAGCTACTTGAAGCAAAGGACGAATGGTACAAGAGAAAAAAAGAGTTCGAAGCCGACGTGCAGTCCAAGCGAAACAAGCTTCAAGCCTTTGAGAAACAGCTCATTTCCCGTGAAGAAAACGTTGACCGGAAGCTGGATCTTCTCAGCAAGAAGGAAATAGCCCTGCAAGCTGTTGACAAGGATCTGGTTGAAAAGCGCAAGCGGATAGAAGACAAAGATAAGGAGCTGTCAAGGCTCCTTGGTGAGGAAAACACGCGACTGGAGCGCATTTCTGGCTTTTCGCGAGAAGAAGCCAAAAAACAGCTGAGCGACAACCTCCTGGAGACGGTGAAATCTGAATCTGCCCAGCTCCTTAAGGAAGCCAGGGACAAGGCTAAGGAAGAGGCGAAACGCGAGGCCCAGAAATTCATAATCCAAGCGATTCAGAGGACTGCTGCGGACCATACGGTGGAATCTACAGTGAGCGTCCTGAACCTTGAGAGCGACGAAATGAAGGGTCGAATCATTGGCAGGGAAGGAAGAAACATACGTGCCTTTGAGGCGGCTACAGGGGTAGATGTTATAGTAGATGACACACCCGAAGCTGTTATACTATCAGGGTTTGACCCGTTTCGCCGAGAAGTTGCTCGAGTCTCTCTTGAACGTCTGATTGCTGATGGTCGCATTCACCCCGCGAGGATCGAGGAAGTTGTTGACAAGGTGCGAAAGGAACTTGAAGAAGAGACAATAAAAACCGGAGAAAACGCACTCTTGGAGGTCGGTTTGCACGGTGCCCATGCTGAGATCGTCAAGCATATCGGAAGGATGAAATACCGATCCAGTTATGGTCAGAATTTACTTCAACACAGCATCGAAGTTTCTTTCCTGAGCGGCATTATGGCCGCCGAGCTTAATCTGGATCCGAACCTTGCCAAGAGAGGCGGACTGCTCCACGACATCGGGAAAACCATAGATCGGAGCGTCGAAGGTCCTCACGCGTTGTTGGGGTACGAGCTCTGCAAGAAATTCAATGAACACGCCATTGTGGTCAATGCGGTAGGTTCCCACCACGAAGACATCCCTATGGAGCACCCGATTGCTGCTCTTGTCCAGGCGGCCGACGCAATCAGCGGTGCGAGGCCCGGTGCCCGAAGGGAGTCTGTCGAAGGCTATGTGAAGCGTCTGGAAAAGCTGGAGTCGCTCGCAAAATCGTTCAAAGGTGTCCTCAACACCTACGCAATCCAGGCTGGTCGTGAGATTCGAGTCATCTGCAATCACGAGCTCATGGACGATGCGGCTGCCGATCAACTCTCGCATGAAATCGCCAACAAGATTCAGCAGGAAATGGAATATCCAGGTCAAATCAAAGTCATGGTGATCCGGGAATTCCGGTCGGTTTCGTTTGCGAAGTGACCATAGACAAGCGATAAGCACTGAGGGCGCGACGTGGGTAAATCTGTATCAGCGGGGATTCTTCGTGTAGGTGTTACGGGGGGGATTGGCAGCGGTAAAACGATTGTGTGCTCGTTATTCGCGAACCACGGCATTCCGGTTATGTCTGCCGATGAGATCGCGAAAAAATTGATGCAGAATGACAAAGCTTTGCGATCGCAACTGAGTTTGCTTCTTGGATCATCAACTTATCGTCCTGACGGTTCACTGGACCGGGCATATGTGGCAGCAAAGATCTTCTCTAAAAAATCGTTGAAGCAGAAAGTCAACAGCCTGGTTCATCCGAGAGTCGAAGCTGAAATTGACAGTCGGTTTGCGGCGATGGAGCACTCGGGAAAAGCGATAGGAATTATCGAAGCTGCTTTGATATACGAAGCAGGATATGACAAGCGCCTGGATGTGGAGATTGTTGTTGACGCACCGGAACCCGACCGTATCAAACGGGTTGTTGCTCGAGAAAGGTCGTCGGCCGAAGAAGTCCAAAAGCGCATCGCCGCTCAGTCGCCGTCAGAGCAAAAGGCAAGAAAAGCAGACTACG
>JAPLFP010000228.1 GCA_026390585.1 Ignavibacteriales bacterium
TATGGCTCATAAAAAAGGTGGTGGAAGTTCTCGTAACGGGCGCGACAGTAATGCTCAACGCCTCGGCGTCAAGCGCTTCGGCGGGCAGACAGTCTCTGCCGGCAGCATTCTCGTCCGTCAACGCGGAACGAAGATGCATCCGGGAAACAATGTCGGGATTGGCAGTGACGACACGCTCTTTGCTATGATTGACGGCGTCGTCAAGTTCGAGCGCAAGGGCAAGACAAAGCAACGCGTCAGCGTTTATCCCTCTGCTGCATAACGATAGTGTACTCAGGCCTCCCCTCAACGGGGAGGCCTTGTTGTTTTCTCGCCTGTATTTCGGTTTCCAACTCACTGTTCTTTGTACAAAGGTCCTATTTCAGGAGGGGCGTCATGAAGATTACGGTCATTGGTGCAGGTAACGTTGGGGCGACTACCGCGCAACGTCTTGCTGACAAAGAACTCGCGAACGAAGTTGTTCTTGTCGATGTCGTCGAAGGCATGCCGCAGGGCAAAGGCCTTGACATGCACGAAGCTGCTCCGGTTGAAGGTTCTGACACGCGTGTCGTTGGCACTAACTCCTACGACGCAACAGCAAACTCGGACATCGTTGTCATCACTGCCGGCATCGCACGCAAACCCGGCATGAGCCGAGACGACCTCCAGTCAACGAACGCCGGCATCGTCAAGTCGGTAACGGAACAAGCCGCAACGAAATCTCCGAACGCCATTCTGATTGTCGTTTCCAACCCTCTCGATGTCATGACCTATGTGGCATGGAAGGTGAGCAAATTCCCGCGTCATCGTGTCATGGGGATGGCGGGCGTTCTTGACTCAGCGAGATTCCGCACTTTCATTTCCATGGAACTCAATGTGTCCGTCGAAGACATTACCGCCTTCGTGTTGGGAGGCCATGGTGACTCAATGGTACCGTTGCCTCGCTACTCGACCGTTGCCGGAATTCCACTGCCGGATCTCATGGATCAGGCAACCATCGACCGCCTCGTGAAACGGACGCGCGATGGTGGTATCGAGATTGTGAACTTCCTCAAGACCGGCAGCGCCTACTAGGCCCCCTCTTCCTCCGCCGTACAGATGGTCGAGGCTATTGTGAAGGACAAGAAGCGCATTCTTCCCAGCGCAGTGATGCTCGAGGGAGAATACGGAATGAAGGATGTAGTCGTCGGTGTGCCGATCAAGATCGGCAAGAAGGGGATGGAGGAAATCATTCAAATCAAATTGACCGCGGACGAGCAGGCTGCCCTTGACAAATCGGCTGCTGATGTGAAAGCCAACATCGCAAAGCTCAATATTTAGGGCTTCACTTTCATATCCCTCGTTGCTATGAGGATTCTCACGAAAGTCCCGGCAAGGAACACGCCGGGACTTTTTTTGTCTATTTCGGACATCCAGAACGTCAACAAAACCAGCCTATTGCAGTTGTTGAGAAAGGCTCTGTGTCGCCTTAGAATTTCATCCTTGATTCCGAGAATTGGTTTTGTTAAGATTGCAACCGTGTATTTCCTTCCGAGCATCGACAAAGACAGTTCAGATCACTAAACAACAGCATCACAAATTAACCCAACAAAGGAGGTTCTATGTCGCTTACCAAGACCTTTTTGGTACTTGTTGTCTTGATAGTCTGCGGCGCATCAGCTTTTGCGGGCGGTTATCAGCTTAACGAACATGGGGCCCGGGCGATGGCGATGGGGGGTGCGTACGTCGCACAAGCTTCTGATGGTTCAGCAATCTACTTCAATCCGGCAGGTCTGGCTTTTCAAAGCGGATTCAAAGTGATGTTGGGAACGACCATCATCATGCCTTCCGCCACATTCAAACCTACCACATCGACCAAAGGGAGCACAACAACGCCGTATACCACCGAGACCAAGATGGTCGATCAGACATTCACACCGATCAATGCATATATCACATATGCATTAAACAATGGATTGGTTGTGGGCGTTGGAGTCTTCAACGGGTACGGACTCGGATCCGAGTGGCCGATTGATTGGGACGGCCGTCAAATGTCTGTAAAAGCCGACCTTATGACTTGGTACATCAATCCGACGGTTGCCTACAAATTCAGTGATCAGTTCTCCGTCGGCGCCGGAATTAGCTATGTGAGCGGTAGCGTGAAAATGAAGCTGCGCGCGACAACTATCTCCAACCTGTTTTCCACCCCGCTCCCAACCCCATCTGCCAAGGACGGGACTGTTGCTCTCGATGGTACAGGAAATGCAATCAACTGGAACATCGGAATAATGTATAAGCCGACGGCGGATCTGTCAATTGGCGTATCGTACAGATCCTTGACGAAGATCGATTTCAGCGGAACAGCAACGTTCACAGATATGGCAATGTTGGGAGGTGGCAACTTCCCACCCGTTGGAACCCTTCCTAACTTCTTCCCAGGAGGCACCGGCAAGACGACGCTGCCTTTACCAAGCAATCTCTTCGCAGGAATTGCATATAATATAACCAAGGACTTCACTGTCGAAGCAGACTTCCAGTACGTGGGGTGGAGTGCCTATGACCAGCTGCTGCTTGATGTTCCCGTAGGCCCGTCTGTTACGCTCCCTGCGGCATTGGGCGGATCAAAGTTAGGACCATATCAGGGACCATCTACGTCGCCGAAGAACTGGGAAGATGCGTATTTGATCAGAGTCGGCGGCGAGTACAGAATGGACAAGCTTGCGCTGCGAGCCGGTTTCATCTACGACAAGACGCCCGAGCCGGATGCAGCGGTCGAACCTATGCTGCCGGATGCAAATCGCGTCGAGGCGACTGTTGGATTTGGCTATGACATCAGCAAGAGCGTCAACATCAGTGCAACCTACCAGTTCATCAGCTTCTCAGATCGAAACGCGAGCATTTCGTATAAGACGGCTCTGCCTGTTGTGGTGTCTCCGGCCACGGTTATCAATGGAGCATACTCAAACAGCGCAAATCTGTTTGGCGTAAACGTCGGATTGAACTTCTAGCGATGCAATGTTCTCGTTTCAAAAAACAAAAAGCCCTGTCGCCCGACGGGGCTTTTTTGTTGTACGCATTTCACACTTGATCAGCCATGGTGTTTCATGTCGATCACGAGTTCGACTTCTGTTCCTTTGGTCGTCACGGAGAAAGCAACTTTATCCATGAGAGATCGCATCAGGAATATGCCACGTCCGCTGGTCTTGAGAAGGTTCTTCTCTTCGAGAGGATCCGGAACTTCCTCTGGTTTGAACCCCTTCCCCTGGTCTCTCACGCGAAAAACTAGCGCGCGACTGTCGACAGTACATGTCGCAAACACCGACTTGTTCGGATCCGATTTATTCCCGTGGAGGATCCCATTATTGATGGCCTCTGTCCCGGCGACCAACAGTCGATAGAAGGTCCCATCATCCATTCTGGTCGCTTTGTTGATCTTCTGCAGAAACGGCTCGACCTTGGCAATCTCTTTCGGGTCGCTTTTGCATTCAAACTCGAAGATCATTCGCCCGATGCGTTTGGAAGGACTCGGAGGCTTCTTTCCAGTTGTTTTCTTTGATTTCGATTTCGCAGGCTTCTTCATCGGCATCAAATTGTGAAGTTGACCTTCAGTGACACATTGGGAATTGTACGAGTTACTTGTCCGTCCAGCCGTTGTGTCTCATTCCATCCCTCTAACAGAAACCGTTCAAATCCCATTCCTCCCCATTCCAACGCAACCGTTGGGCCGGAAGTTGCAAGCTGGCGCTCGAGATTCCTTGACCCATTCTGATAACTATACCTGTCTTGGCCAAAATAGCGAAAACCAACTCCGAGACGGAGGTCCCGGGTTACCTCATACACCATGCGAGGCCAGTAGGTCCGCTCAACAAAATAGTCCTGGGGTCGCTCTTTGAAATCGGCCCATCGGAGGATGCCCCGCTCATAAACCCTGACCTCCCCAACAAAACTGAAACCAAGAAGGTTCGTCACTTGGAATGACGTTGAATCAATCCACGATGCCTGTCGGAATGAGAAGCTTTTTGTGTATGCGGCCTGGTCTTCGAAGTCGTACACAGTGTAGTTGCCAAGCACCTCGGCCTGATTCACCGTTCGAAACCTCTCGTTCGGCACGAACGTGATGGCAGGCGAAAATCGGATCACCCGATTCCAGTTGTTGTTGGCACTCTGCACACTTTTCAAGTACACGAGATGACTCAGTGTCACGTCCCCTGCGAGGCTCACGCTAAGCTGATTGTTGAACTGATGAACCTCCTGGAATCCGACTGTCACCAGCAACTCATCCCGCTCGTCTGCGTTAGAACTGTCGGGAGTGTCATAACGTAAGATACTTGCTGATCCTGCAAAGTTCAACTGATCATGCTCAGAAAGGAGTGTCCGAATCTGGGACGAAATGCTCGTTCTCTGCGCAATATTCTCCAGGCGCTGCTCGGACCGTTCCTGCCGTTGAAGAACAGAGAGTGGAACCCCATCCTGTTCAGTAACCGTGTGGCGCTCTTCACGTTCTGAGTAGGAGAGGTTGACATCCATCCCCAGCCAATAGACGGGCTGAAAAACCGTTCCCGCCTCGCCGTAGAGCTGGAGTTCCTGAATGCGGGTATCCAGCAACGGGTTTGAGGCACCGGTAAAGACCTTGTAGTTGACCCCACGGTCAATTATTTGGTTTACAAGCCCCCCTCGGAAAACGAATTGCATCTGATCGGATGGGCGATAGTAGAGCTGATCGGAGACTTCGAAGGCAGTGGCATCCCGGCGAAAGATGTTGTTCGCGATTTGGTAGACTCGCTGGACATCGGGATCGGCAGCGGTATAGAATTCACGTCGGAGGCGATCATAGGAGATCAAGATGGTATTCCGGGCTTCTGCTCCAAACTCCCGTATCAACGACACATCCACGGAAGCTGACTCCGGCCGACGCCGTGTTAGTAGCGATTGTGCCCAGCGACCGTGCAACGTCCCGCGGAATTCTTCGAGTCGCATGTCGCTCGCATGAGCCTCCGCTTGATACGTGAATCCTTCATCACGTTCATCCTGCTGAACATCAATTTCATAGCCGGCCATCCCCTGAAGCATCAGCCTGGGATGCGGAGAGACCAGAACACCCACCACGAACTGGTGCTGAGCCAGTTTTGTCAGGTCAATCGCACGGTTGTCCGAGACAAGCGATGACACCTGTTGGGCAAATCCCTTCCACGGGCCTGCGATAGGAGCGGCAATCTTCAGGCTGTCTCCATACTCGTCCTGGATTGAGAGCGGATCAGTGCGGATGAGGCGAGACCGAAGCATCTGACGCAGTTTGAATTCAACACCATTGAACTCGCGATCAAGGAAGAAGCTGCCGTTCCATGTAAAAGTATTCAGGACGCGATCGAATCCGAGCGAAGAGACGCGGAGGCTGTCTTCCAGGTGCACAAGAGATGGCCGCAGAGCTTCCTGAGCCGATGCATTGGAAGAAATGAGAGAGAAGAATACAGCAGCGATGAAGAAACCCTCAATGAGAGGAACGACCGGACGCTCACAGCCCGGCCGGTTCGTTCTGCGCATGGAGGATCGCTTCACTTCCATAGGCGATCGTGGAAGAGTCTGAGGAATCGTTCGCGGTCAATGGCCACGGCAACGTCAACCGTGCTCTGGGATGGATTATGGTGTTCTTGAAGATCCGTGACCGTCATTCCTCGCGTAAAGGCGCCCTTTGATTCAACATCGACGTGGACATTTCGGGTTTTGACGAGGCTGGGATCGATCGCAACGCCGACGGCCATTGGGTCATGGAGATAACCTCCGTTGAACCCCTGGGTGTCGAGATGGTATCTCATATACGACTCGGTAAATTTCAGAACCGCTAGCGCTGCAAGGCTGGCGCGGCGTTTGGCTCTGTATTCCATCTCCTTCCTCATCACCACCACCTGGTGTGTAACATCAAGCGGGATGACGGTGACCGGAACCCCAGAATTCAAAACGATGTGAGCGGCATCCGGATCGACGAAGTAGTTGAATTCGGCGACCGGACCTGTATTACCCGGAACACGGATGGCCCCGCCCATCGTTATGATTCGTCCGACCTTTTTCATGACCCGGGGATTCTTCTTCCACGCCAGAGCCAGGTTCGTCAATGGGCCAATCGCCACTATGGTGAGCCTGGATCCGTACTGATCGCAACATCGCAGAATCGTTTCCACAGCACTGGGATGCTTTGATTTTCGAGGTTGCGGCAAAAATGCGGACGCGTCACCAAGGCCGTCCTTTCCGTGCACTTCAGAGGCTTTCACAAGTGGAAGCCGGAGAGGACGAGATGCCCCCTCTGCAACAATTGGCCGATCCTGAATGTTCAGGAGATTAAGGATTCTCTCCACATTCCTGGTGCATTTCGTCACATCGACGTTTCCTGCCACCGTCGTGATTGCTTTAATCGAGAGTTCTGGCGAATTGAGGGCCAGAACCAATGCCATCGCATCGTCAACACCAATGTCGGTATCAATCAGAACAGGCTTTGATTTCATAGATTCGTCTTCTGTGATCCAATAGTTCTTCTGCCACGAAGGCGCGAAGACACCAAGACAAAAATCTCAATTCCTTCATTTCTTTATGGTTTGTGTCCTTGTGTCTTCGTGGCACGACTCTTCGATGGTGTTTCTAGGGAATAATATCCCGCCATGAATAGAGTGGAGAGAAGCCAAACGCTCTCTTCGCTTTCTCACAGGAGATCAGCGATGCTTTTCCGGTGAATGAATCAGCAATCCGGCGTGTCTCAGGAAAATACTGTGCTACGAGTGCTTTCGACTCAACATCGACCCACGTTTCCGATGCACAGATGAAAAATGAGTCGTGCGCCGGAAGGTCTGGCGATTCCACGCACTGTCGAACCGCCTTCGCGACGTCAAATACATGAATGTACGCCCAGAGGTTTTTGTACCACTTTGGATACTCGGCCCTGAGCTGCTTGTAGAATTCAACTTCTTTCGGTTCAGGCACCCACACCCAAGGCGGGCGAAGACATATCGTCTGCATTCCGGTCCGGCGAGTGAATCCGTTGCAGACTTGCTCGCATGCGACTTTGCTCAGTCCATACGGATCCTGGGGCCGAAGTGCGTGACGTTCATCCATCGGCAGAAACTCTGGCCACATTCGGGTCGTGGAGAATGCAAAGCCAAGAACGGATTCACTCGAGATGAAAACGAAACGCCGCACTCCGTTGGCAGCACATGCCTCGAGTAAATTGTATGTTGATTGTGTGTTGGTGCGAAAAACCTTTTCTGGAGAATCATTCAAAGGGTGAGGAATACCGGCGAGATGCACGACGACGCCGAATCCTCTTACATGTTCTCTCGTCTCCCCCTCGTCAAGCAGGTCAACGGGATGATACGGCAGAAGGCTGCGATCGGGCCTTTTAAGATCAAGGATCTCAACATGGTGAGTGAGTTTGAGCTCTTCCACGACATAGCGCCCAACCAAACCGCTGCCGCCGGTCACCAGGATTCTCATCGAGGGAACTCCGCTTTGTCACCCCGGGCAGGAATCGAAATGTTTCCATAGCCGGCCTCGGAGAGCTTCCGGGACAATTCCTGCGCTTGAGCCACTTCACCGTGAATGAGGTAAATATTCTTGAGCTTCGCCTTGTCCATGGTCTGGGCGTAGTTCACAAGTTCATCCTGCCCTGCATGGGCAGAAAATGCGTTCAGGATTGCGACTTCTGACTTCAATTGATACAGATCACCGAAGATTGTGAGCTGCGGTTGCCGCTCGACGATCCTGCGACCCAGCGTGTGTTCGGCCATGAAGCCCACCACCAGGACGGTATTGCGCGGATTCTGAATGTTGTTCTTAAGATGATGAAGGATTCGTCCTGCCTCGCACATCCCAGATGACGCGATGATAATGCAAGGATCGATGATGTCGTTCAACTTCTTTGATTCATCAACGCTCTTGATGAATTTCAAGCGCCCGAACCCGAATGGATCTTCATTTGCCAGAATGTATTTGAGTGTTTCCTTGTCGAAGCATTCCGGATGAGTCCGGAACACTTCGGTGGTATTCACTGAAAGTGGACTATCGACAAAGATCGGAATAGCAGGCAATCTTCCAGAATCATTAAGAGTGAACAGGACGTACAGGAGTTCCTGCGTCTTTCCAACGCTGAATGCCGGCACGATGACCTTCCCACCACGATCGATCGTTCGCTGTATCACCTCCAGGAGGCGTTGTTCCATTCCCGAAATCGGTTCATGGACTCGGCCGCCATAGGTACTTTCGGAAATCCAAATGTCCACATCTCCGATTGGCTCTGGATCTTTCAATATCGGCATGTTCCTCCGGCCAAGGTCGCCGGAGAAACCCAGAGTTGTGGTCTTCCCGTTCTCCCGGATTTCTATCAGTGTCACGGCCGATCCAAGAAGGTGACCGGCATCGACAAATGTGATGCCGATGCCCTCGGCGACTTCGATTCTCTGCCGATATCGTACGCCGACCATCTGGGCCATCGTCTGTTCGACATCTTCCGATGTGTAGATTGGCTCGACGGGAACCTCTTTCTTCTTCGCGTTTTGCTTGTTCACGTACTCGACGTCACGCTCCTGCACATACGCACTATCATAGAGCATAACACCGCAGAGATCTCTTGTGGCACTTGTAGCAAAAATTGTACCTATGAAGCCGTTTCGCACGAGGTTCGGCAAGTTTCCGGCATGATCGATATGTGCATGCGATAGGACGACCGCGTTTATCGTCGAAGCGTCGAATGGGAAATTTCGGTTCCGCTCAAATGCTTCCGCCCTTCTGCCCTGATAGAGACCGCAATCAAGGAGAATTCGATTTCCATTCGCAGTCAGAAGGTGCATTGACCCTGTAACGGTTTGAGTTGCTCCCAAGAATTGAAGCGTCATGGTTTATCTGTGTAGTTGATACCGATGAGATTTTCGATAAAGTATGCAGAAGTGAAATGAGAAGCAATGAAGCGGCGTTTCTTGCTATATCCTGAAACACAAATGCCCGGAGGAGCACTCCGGGCATCGTGCGGGGAACCAGATCCTTCGAATCGAGAATTCAACGAAGTCATTGCGAGCGTTTTGTGCGAAGTCCCGCTCTTGGATTCCGCATCTGAGCGGGATTCGAACAGCGGAACAATC
>JAPLFP010000258.1 GCA_026390585.1 Ignavibacteriales bacterium
AACCCCGCCGCCTGAAGGCGGCTAAAAGGAAAAGGAAAAAATGGGGATGGTGGTTCCTTCTTCCCAGGCGTGAAACGCCCGGGCTAGAGAAAAGAGGCTTCTTTTTCTGGTTTTGCACCAGCTATTTGTTCGCTCCTTCCCGGCAACATCCCAGCCTGCCAATCGTCCATCGCCTTCCGGCCGCATGGCTGAACGAGCCCGAGTAGCCCTTCCCGAACGACACGGCTGGACAAGCCGGCATTGGCATCCGTCCGGCAACAAGCGAGTTAAGACGAGCGACCATTGCTCTTACCGAGCTTCCTGAGTTCACGCACTAGCCATGCCTCCCGGTCCTCGACAAACTCTTCAAATGAGTTCATGCCATAGCTCTTCAAGGTCGGGATGTGATGTCGTTTCTTAAAGCCGTCATCTCTTGTGGAGAGCCACTCCTCGAAAGGCATCGCATTTTTTCCCAGGTTCTCGCTGTCCGTGAGAAGTTCCAGGTTCACCACGGTATCGCAGAGCGATGTATACCGCTCGATCTTCTCGTTGTCGTAGCCGCGCTTGCGGAGCTTCCTGACCTGGAACTCCGACCTGGGAAAGATATGGTCTTCATGGAACACGTCATCCTTCCAGCGGCGATCTGGGTAGAGGAGCGACAAGACGAGGTACGTGTACTTACCCTGATACTTGTTGGTCAAAAGCTCCTCGATATCCTCATCCGATAACTTGGCGTCAATCCCCAGCGCCGCGTTGATTTTGTCAGTAGGGAACGTCTCCGCGCTAGTGTGTTTCTCCAATTCCTTTCTGACGCTTGTAAGCCTAGTGTCCGTAGCACTCCCGAAGGCGTTTTTCAGCATGGCGAGAACAACCCATCGCCTGATCTCCGACTGGGTTTTCACATCCTGCTGTTCCGATGACCTGTCGAAGTTCTCCTCCCCTTTCATCATCAAGAAGTACGCCACGGGTAGAATCGCGTTGGGAGCCACAATGTTCTTCGCGCTAAAGCCGAACCGCGAAATCAGTCGCACTGCTGTTGTTATAGCCGCCTTGATGTTGTCCCAATTATCCTCAATCTTCAAGAGGTTCTTCAGCGTGAAGTTCTTGACCTTGTACTGAACAGGCAAGTCCTTGGTCAAGTAGAGACTGCCCTTGAGGATGAAGTCCTTTCCAAAGCTGTAGCGAGAACCAATAGCGTTGATGTGATCGGTGAATTCGTGGATTTCCTGGCGAGCATCGAGATTCTTCCACTTCGCGGTGGCTGTGGACAATAGCAAGTCTGAATACTCTAATGGCGTGCCTGCGCTATTGGCCCGCACGAATTCCGTCAACACCTTGTCATAATCCTGGGTCTTCTCTTCGTAGAAGTTGATGATGCAAAAAGTGTGGATGCGGGCGTGAAGACGTCCTATCAGAGCCTTCGCGTCCTCTTGCGCCTTCTCAGGCAAACCAGCGAGGAGTCGCTTGGCGTCCGCTTTTGCGTCTTCGGCATCCTCAAAGTCCAGTATCCGCCCAACACTATACCAGAGTTCCTTGTTGGCGTCTTCTGGCGAGTCATCTTCGCGGAACTCAAATTGGTATCTGGACTCCTCGGGATCGTCCTCGTTCAGCGTTGGTGGCTTGAGCAGGTTCAGATAGAGCTTTGCAACCCGCCATCGGTAATAGTGATAACGATACGACCCATTGAGTCCGATATAGAGGGCGGTCAGCCGTTGCTGCCCGTCGAGAACGAGATGAATGTCCCTGTTGATTCCTTTCAGGCCAGCAAGAGGATTGCGTGGGCGTTCGCCATCAAATTTCCTAATGAACTCGTAGACTGCCCAATCGTCCTTATGATCCTCTTCGACTTTCCAGAACAGGAATGAGCCGATGGGGAAATCACCCATGATCGAGTCGAATAGTCTCTCGATCTGCTCTAAGTCCCACACAAATTCCCGCTGGATGGCGGGCAGGTAGTATTGCTTGTTGAGGTCGCGAATGACATGGCTGATCGGAACAGAACGGTATTCCACAACTACTCTCCCTTAATGGGGGTCCAAAGTCTCTTGTGCTGTTCATTTAGGTGAAAAAGGGGATAAGTGAAAGCGCCGGGCAAGACCGGCAGAGAGTCGCGGATGAAAGAGCCGTACAGGAAAGGAGTAGCGAACCGTCCTGACCCCGAGTCGTGCGCCGGCGGTGGTAACATCGCGGGTGAAGCGTCGACAG
>JAPLFP010000114.1 GCA_026390585.1 Ignavibacteriales bacterium
AATTCCAATAAGGACTGAAGAAATGCGAGCGTAGATTCTGTTCCCTGATTTTCGTTCGGCCGGTCGGGATGTAAACCGTCACGGCAACCACCTGTTGTTGCATCATACAAAGGAAGCTTCAGATCGTTCCGCCCGAGGAACCACTCAAAAGCCCGACGGGCTTCTTTGTTCCAGTGTTTGTCCCCTGTAATTCTGAATGCTTCGAGACAAGCTGAAACCATCGCCTGTGCTTCAACCGGCTGTTGATCGAAGCGGGCTCGTTCTTTTCCAAACTGATAAAATCCGTTCGAGCCTATGGGAACAAAATGCCCTTCAGTTGCGCACTGCAAATCGGCCAGCCAATGCAGCGACTCCAACCCAGCATCCGTCATTGCGTTGTTCGGAATTGATCTGCCGCAGATGAGGAGAGCATGAGACAGGGCCGCATTGCAATACGTAAGCCTTCTTTCAAACCAGCGCCAGTCTTCCGAACGACTACTTTGATATGATTTCAAAAGTCGGCCTGCTAGTTCTTCGCTGACCTGGTTCGCCATTCGATCACCGGAATACTTTTGCGCGTACTCAGATATGCCGATGAGAGCAAATGCCCATGCACGCGGACTGGTCGTCACAAGGATGGAAGGAAGGGCTTGCTCGAACAACCAGCCTGCCATACTATTGAATGATGGTGTCGTAGAATGACTCAACACGGTTCCTAACGCCCAAATTGCGCGCCCGTGACTATCGTCCGAACCTGTGTCTTCTGACCACTTGCGTTGATAGTCCATGACATTGCGAAAACGTTTGTTCTGAGAATTGAATGCAAACCCCAGGAAAGCGAGATAGCGGGAAGCCGGTCCTAAGCTCTCACTGCTTCCCAGTTCATCCGAGAGGATGCTTACTAAAAGCGCGCGCGCATTGTCATTAGTTGTATACCCATGAGAATAGTTCGGCACGGTAAAGAGAGCATGCTGCAGAATTCCTGTTTCATCTGTCATGACTCGCAAGTGATCCAATTTCAGCGGAGGTAACTCACTTGGATATTGATCCAGTGCTTTCGCAATAAATCCCGGCGGGATATGATGCCGGCGTTCTGCTCGAGCGCGTTCAAAACTCTCCATATAGCGTTTCGCCACTTCGGACCAAATCATCGCTCGTCCAAACACATAAGCACGCTTGCGCATTGCGTGCCGCTCCGCTTCATTGCCCAACAAGTTGATTACTTGCTCAGCCAGGGCCGCGGGGTCACGGAAGGGGACAAGTACACCTCGTTTATCGGCAAGCATCTCTTGCGCGTACCAATATGGTGTTGAGATGATCGCCTTACCCGCTCCGACGGTGTAGGCAAGGGTTCCGGAGACAATCTGTGCCTCGTTCAGATAGGGCGTTATATAGATATCAGCGGCTCCGATGAACTCAACAAGTTCTTCCAGACTGACAAAGCGGTTGTAGAAGATGACATTACTTTCGACACCCTTCTGTTGGGCTAACCATTGCAAAGAGAGCCGATACGATTCGCCTTCATGTTGTAGAACATGAGGATGTGTCGCACCAACAACGAGATAAACAATGTCGGGATAACGAGCAATAATGTCGGGGAGGGCAGATATGACGATCTCGATCCCTTTGTTCGCTGAGAGCAAACCAAAACTCAGTAGAACGGTCTTACCCTCTACGCCGAAGAGATCTTTATTGAAACTTGGATCAACGAACGGCACATCGGGAATACCATGCGGAATGAGATCAATCTTCTCCGGCACTACACGATAGACTCTCTGTAAATATTCAGAGCCGCGTTCACTCATGACGACCAACCTATCCGAAAGAGCGGCGACTTCTTCCATCACCAATCGCTGATCAGGGGTTGGGGAGTCGAGTATGGTGTGCAATGTTGTGACAATCGGCATTCGCAAATCACGCAAGAGTGTCAGGATATGGCTTCCAGCTTTTCCACCGAATATTCCATACTCGAATTGCAGGCACACCAGATCGACATTGTTGATATTGAGGAAGTCAGCTGCGCGGGCGTACGAATGAATGTCTTTCTCCGCGAGTTCAAAGCGAACCCGCGCCGGATAGGCGTAACCATCTTCGATATCATTGATCGGCAAAGCAATACACGTTGATTTAGGATACGCCGATGCTACGGCCTCACAGAGATCTG
>JAPLFP010000358.1 GCA_026390585.1 Ignavibacteriales bacterium
CTGAACGGTTGAAACGTCCAGCGCCATCAATACCTTCTCGCATTTTGGGAGTCATTACTTTTTGCTGGCGGGAGGGTGTTTTGGATATTGGGGAGGAGTGGAGGAAAGACAAACAACGTGGGCCTGAAGAGATGCGGACGATGAACAGTCAACAGTTCCCGTGCACCATTCCGCTTCAGCCCCCTTTTGTTTCTAGCGGTTTGAGAGGCCACTCGCCTTCAGATACTCGCGGAGCTGCATGCGGGCACTCACCACCATATCGTGTTCAAGGTCCGTGTGAATGAACACGAGACGGTTGTCGTGAAGGTCACTGGGGGCGGCGGCACGTTCTTCTTGTGAGCGGTATGGAATTCCCCAACCGGCGAGATCCTCCATCAGCGCTTCCGTATCCCATTTTGTGCCGCCAGAATCGGTGTAGATGTTGATCAGCTTTCCATTGAACCGATCAATCCAATATGTAAACTTCTCAGCGTCACCGTACAGTGCGTCAAACAAATATACCTCGCGTACTTTTTCAGGAATGCCGCCGCGCATGAGTGCGAAGGCAATTCCCTCACCGCCGCCACTGTGTCCTGAAAGAATGATTTTTCCAATGGAACGTGTTTTGATTTTTGACTCTTGAAAGAGGAAATCCACGACATCAGCGACAAAGCGTTTCAACCCTCCAGTATCTTCGAGTTTCCCGGCATACGAGTCGGGTGCATTGCGTGGCCCTTCGGGAACAACGAGGATGGCGTTCTTGCCGCTCTCATAAAGCTGCTGCGGCAGTTTGTATTTGCTCAACGTGGTATCGATGTTGTTCCGCCAACCATGGAGATACACAACAAGGTCAATAGCCTCAGTTTGCCGGAAGCCGCGTGGGATGAAGAGCGCAACGCTGCTGTCGCTGTAGTGTTTGTCAGCAGGATAGAGTTGCTTCTGATACGTATGACCCGCGGCTCTGAACGGATGCGGAAACGGAGCGGAAGAGAGATGCGCGATCAGAAATTCACCATATTCGGTGAATCTCTTTGAAGGCTCCTGAGCGAAAAGAAGAAAAGGAAGCAAACTCAAAACGAGGAAAGCGACAAGAATCCGTTTCACAACAACTCCTCCGGTAGTGGTTTTCCGTTTGCGAATGTGAACGCACAAATTGTCTGCAGATCGGCAGCGTTGAAGAATCTTCCTTCCCGATCCGTCAGTTGCGAGCGCACGATATCGATGCGCAGGATCGGATACATTTGCATGTGACCGAAAGCATCAGATTCGTTGCCAAAACAAACGACGACAATGTGGTCGAAGACCTCTGAATACCATCCGAGCCATGGATCGGTGTTCAACACCTGTAGGAGTTGATAAAGATCCTGCTTGAGCTCGAACACATACATCGGGTTTTGAAGCGCCGTCTCCGTTGCATTGTGGATGTTCAGTCGAAACTGAAACGTCCGCGTCTGCGGATCAATTTCTAGCTCGTACATTTCAGCGTAAAGATCGTGCAATGATTGGCTGAAGTTGTAGATTCTCCAGGGGTCGGTGATGTGGGCAATATGCCCCGTCTTCAACAGTTGCACTTCTTCCTCGAATCGCATGGAGCGGGGTGGTCGCTCTTTGGGAGTCAGCGCTTCCTGCTGAAGCTGCTGAACCTCTTCTTTAGTCAAAGCCCGTTTCTGCGTGCCCATAGTTGGGAAGGCCCTGCCGGAAGTTTCTGCATGAATGTCGCGCACCCTTTTCTTATCGAGTTCTTCTTCAAAGATGAGTGAGTGCGGCTTTGTAGGCCGGAAGACAAGAGCCCTGCGAACAAACTGGATGACGGTAGAGCTGTCGAGGACCTCGTTCGCTGAAAACGCGAATCCGCTGGCCATTGCAATGAAGATCAGGCCAAAGATGGCGCCGAGGACCTTTTCGGATAACAACAGGTAGGTGAGATAGAGCGACAAAAACCCCCAGCCTGATACAGAAAGGAGAAAAATCCAGGCCAACAAGCCGAGGAAGAACGACTCCGCACCTGAGAAGTGCGTCTCGTCGTGCTTCAAACTAATGCGCCGAAGCAGCAGAAAAGAGAAGACAAGAGTCAAAAAGTCGATAAAGACGGCTATCATTACATCTCTCTATTGGGCTAGGGTAACACTTGGGGCGGAGTCGACCGCTGCAGATCGAGGAGTCGCCGGTTTTCCTCTTCGAGGCTTTTGATTGTTTCGTCAGCGATGCGTTTCTCTCCTGAGATCTTCACCAACGGTAGTATGAGCCCGCACAGCACGATGGGCACCATGACATAGATCGGTTCGAACAGAACATTGTGACTGACAAAGAGCCACCCACTTATGACAACAGCCGCAACAGAAAGCGCGAAGGAAACAAATACCGTCAGGCTGTTGCGGAACGTATAACTAAAGACGGAGAGTAAAACAACAAGCGTCGTGATGAGTAACACATTCCACTCGTTGTGAACGGTGAGAAACGATCCGTTGAACACCGAACCAAAGATCTGCGTGTATGCCCACCCGTAGTGCACAAATTGGTATCGCCAATCGCCATCGCACTCGATCATCACGATGCTCCCCTTATGATTGAGCCATGCTTGCTCGGGTGTCATGGTGGTCTGGCGAGATGCGTCCCAGCCGGGGTAGTACTCCAGGGAATCTGTTGCGATGTTGAGCGACACCCAAATTTCCGATTGACGTTTCATGTTGTATGCGAGACGGACAGATGACACACCATCCTGCCCGACTTGTATACCGAGTGGTCCCACGAGGAGGCGTGAACGCGAAACGGGAAGCCCTTCGTCATCAGGAATACCAACGTATCGCTTGAGTGCAATCGTTGCAACGTCGGAAACCGGTTCGCCCGTTGCGTTTTCTCTGAATCCAACGGGAACGAAACGAATGAGAGGACTATCCTCTCTGATCGCGGCGGACATAACTCCCCACGGCACTTTCAGGTGGTTGAAGAACGGATGATTCGCCCACCAGGAATATTTGTCTTCGATCCGAATATCCCGCTCCCGAGGCATGGGTGAATTAAACGCAGCGTGGACCGCGAACACAACGATGCTGTCGGCGGCGATCTCCTGTATGGTCTTGTTGGCTCGCGGGGATAACAGAATCAAATCGGGGACGGGCACAATAACGACCTTGGCGTCGGCGACCTTGAGCCTGTGGACAACATCTTTCACAACTTCGAAATATTGCTCCTGGCTCATCTGAGAACCGTAGACGGGCAGAATTCGGTAGGGGAACTCACTCTCCTTCATCGTTTTCCAGTACGATCCATATCGTATACTTGCTCCGTCAGCAAGCGCCTTGTATCGGAGCGAATCGAGCATTCGGAAACTCAGACAGAACATAGAAACGGCGAAGATCAGCATGCTCCAGAGAAAATATCGCAGAACAAGGGGCGTCTTCATGAGTGTGTCAGGTTACTGATGCCAGAAAAGGAACGGATGTGTGTTCTCAGACATGGACGAGTCTAGCCCCGTATTGCAATATGAGATTCAATGAATCTAAGAAAAATTCGGACAGAACTACAAGAAATAGCAGGCACCGTGAGGGAACTTCCAAATGCAAATGGCACCGCCGGGATCACCGGCGATGCCACTGCGCACTCTGCAAGTCTGGTCCTACCACTCTGAGGTGAAGGAGGGACGGCAATCAGCAGGTTACTACTTGAAGCTTGCGACCGCGCGCTCGACCGTCTCGTAGGTCTTAAACACCTTGATAAGCTGCGTGATGGCAAAGAGGCTTTCGACCTTATCGGTAACACGGGCAAGCCGCATCTCTCCTCCTTTGTTCTTCACGGAGGTCATGCCTGCGATCAGCGTGCCCAGGCCTGAGCTGTTCACCCACTTGACCTGTCCCATATCGAGCACAATCTTGTTGAAGCCCTCTTGCAGCAAGCCGTAGATCTTGTCCCGAACTTCGGTCGTGTCGGGCTCACCCATCAAATTCCCCTTGAAGGTGAGAACCGCAACATCGCCCTGCATCTTTTCTTTAATCGTCATAAAGAGTCTCCTCAGAGAATTCTGGTGGGTGGAGAGATCCTTCGGCGTGCCAACAACGGCCGCTCAAAGGTTCTCTGGCGTGAAATAGTACTGTCTTTTCTGGCGAATGTCAACACTGGCCAGAACAGGGATAAAGCTGGATAATGCCGGCGTGCAGAGCGAAAACGAAATCCCGACATCGGGCAGCAGAGAATTCCACGATTGATTTCCAAGCACTCTCCTTGTATCATTCTCTTCGATCACAGAGACATCAAGGATCATCAGATGACCATCCGCACCGTTGAAACACTCGAAGACCCGTTTCTTCAGCCGTACCGAACGCTTCGCCGTCCGTCGGAACATCAGCGTGAAGGTATTTTTGTGGCGGAGGGAGAAAAGGTGGTCCGCCGACTTCTCGAGAGCACATTGGATGTTGTCTCGCTCCTCCTCACGCCGGAGTGGCTGAAGGTCTATCAGTCTGCACTCGAGGTCAGAGTGGGGAACGTGCAGATCTTTGTGGCCCCGAAGCCGATCGTCGAGTCAATCGTCGGATTCCATCTGCACCAGGGAATCATGGCTGTTGCGCATATTCCGAAGCCCGCCTCTTTTGCTGAAGCCCTGGAGCGAAGCCAGTACCCTCGACTGCTCGTTGCGGTTGAGGGATTGACCAACGCAGAAAATCTCGGCGTTCTTGTCAGAAATTGTGCCGCATTCGATGTGGACGCTCTCCTTGTCGGTGAAACTTCGAGCAGCCCCTATCTGCGCCGTGCGGTAAGAAATTCCATGGGGACCGTGTTTCGCCTGCCCGTTGTTCAGCTGTCCGACCTTGTCGGAGCGATTCACGAACTGCGATCTGCTCGAGGTATTCACGTGATCGCGGCTCACCCCCACACAGATAAAAAAACACTTCATCAGGCCGCGTTTGATGGGGATTGCTGCATTGTCTTCGGAAGCGAGGGGGAAGGAGTGTCAGCTGATGTGCTTGCCGCGTGCGACGAGTCGGTTGCGATTCCAATGAAGGACGGAGTTGATTCCCTCAACGTTGCCAGCGCGAGTGCTGTCTTTCTCTATGAAACCCAGCGACAGAGAAAGGGTTCACACCTTGGGGGCGGGGGGCGGTAAGACCCGGGCAATGATTTCCGATTGGAATCCGCACGTCTTGTGACTGCCATCGCACAGAGGTTGATTCTTGCTTTGTCCACAGCGACAGAGCTTGATCAGCGTGCGACCGTTGAGATCAAATTTCCCGCCGTGTTGGTCAAATAGCTCGAAATCACCTTCGATGTGAATACTTCCGTTGCTCTTCACGGTCACTCTTGTTGGCATTCCAGATCTCCTTGACTTCGCGGGACTTACATCCGAACGAGCTGCGCGCCCAATTCTCTAGAAGCTTGAACGAAAACCCGTTGTAGGCCACTGCGCCAAAGGCGCTAAGGCACAAAGAGAAAGAAGAAAAAGAGTGAAGTTCTCTCACACCTTGGCGTCTTCGTGTCTTAGTGGCGACACTTTTCGACCGGTTCTCTAGTTGGTTTTCAACGTAAACGGAATCGTGAGTGCGGTTCTTTCCCAAGCGAGTTTTAATGCCCCGGAATTTGGACTCACCCTCTCAATCAAAATGGTGAGCCGCTCGACGTAATCCTTGAGGCTGGCCTTCTGCAATTTGATCCTGGCCAGATCGAGTTGCTTGTGGTACACAAGGCCCGACTGTCCAACCTCTTTGTTCACTACAAGCTGCCACGAGGTCTTTGATGGAACCGTATACAAGGAATAGGTTCCACGAGGAATCGTTGTTCCCCCGAGGACCAGATCAACATCTGTGGTGAATGTCGTCGCCTCGTTAGCCCCCGTTCGCCAGATTTGGTTGTATGGAACAACGCCACCGATGATCTTTCTCCCGCGTGCCGATGGACGGCCATAGTTCACCGTCACCGTTTTGTCGGCGAACACTGCCTTTACAGAATCTCTTGGACTTGCAACAATCGGTGTTGGGCTCACTCTGAACGGCATGGAAAGCGACGTATGCTCCCATTCGATCTTGAGAAGACCAGAGCCGTTGCCGCTGCGTTCAAGCGCGAAGGTCAACCGCTCAATGGAATTCTGAACGGTTCGTTTTTCAAGAGCGACGCGAGCAAGATCCTGCTGAGGATTGTAAATAGTCCCCCATTGCCCCGTCTGCTTATTCACGATGAGCTTCCACTGTGTTTCAGTGGGGAAGGTGTAGAGGGAATAGGCGCCTTTCGGAATCTCCATTCCGCCGAGTTCGAGATCCGCGTCGGTGTTCAGAATCGTCGCCTGGCCCGCTCCCGTTCTCCAGACCCGATTGTACGGAACGTAGTCACCCATGATCTTTCGACCACGCATCGCTGGGCGACCGTAGCTTATGGAGATCCTCTTGCCGCTCACAACAACCTCGGTCGAATCGCGTGGAACCACGATCGGTTGTTGAGCAAGGAGTGCCTGTGCAGGGATTCCTCCAAGCGTAAGAACAGTAACCAAACGGACGAATTGTTGAAAAGCGTTCATAGAAGGGGTTTCACGTTGACGCGTGCGCGACATTTTACAGAAAATTCTTCCCGGGCGCAAGACAGGCAGGCTGGAGGTTATGCGGGCTCCAGTGGCCGGGCAACCATGATGCCAAGCTGCTTCTTGTTTGCGGCCAGGTAGTCAGCGAGGGTCTTCTCTGTGATCTGAACCCGATGGCCACTCAGCGGAGCATGCATAAGGCGAAGCGAATCATTTTCCCAAACGGCAATTCCTGTGTGAGAAACATCCATCCCTTCAATGTCGGTCGTTATCGCTATGATATCACCGTTGTGTATTTTTGACGCGATCTTCTGCACCTGACCTTTCGGGATGTGGTACATCGTGCGTTTGTTGATCGCCTCCTCTTGTTTCCGGATCACGTTGACGAACTCGGGGTTCTCCTTGAGTTTGATGTATGAGTCCGGGTGGGTCGACATGAAATTGATGGTTTTTCTGAAAGGCGCTCCGCCGATTTCCTTGGTGACATTCTTCACAACCCCCTTCTTCTCATTGTCGTAGATATGATCGGAGAAATAGTGCAGGCGACTTGGGTATTGATTGATGATGCCTCCCCGGTAGCGAACGTGCTGCAGCTCCGCTTTATAGTCGTCGAACGTCGTCTTGTTCTTCTTTACGCAACGAGCGAACACAAGGGCATTCTCACAGAAGAGGACACAATCGAGTCCCCGGAGGTTGACGACAAGCTGTTCCGCTCCAGGCTGTTCAAGGAGGTTGGCGATGTAGTCGACACCGAGAAAGGACTTTCCGATTTCGACGACGACGTCGCCTATAGACTTGTTACGAAGTCCGAGGGACACGGCCAGTTCGAACTTCTTGGTACAGATGAGGGTGTCATCATCCTGGGAGATGATATCTCCCCAGGACGTGTTCCTGAAGAACAGCGGAGCACCGACTGCTAGGGGAAGAGAAATGAGAAACGAGCGCCTGTCCATGCAAGGATGCCTCCTATAATTCGATACCAACACCTACGCTGACAATGAAGCCGGAAAAGTCGAAAAACGTTGTTGAAGTTTCGTTGCTGTGAACACCGGACTGCGTTATGTCACCATCGAGTTGGCCCACCTGTGCAGACTGGTATCCAGCTTCTCCTTTTAGGAAAATCCCGAGGTACAATGGCATGTTGGCCCCGACGGAAAAAGCAGCACAGGGTTTCGTCTTTCTGTACTTTCCCTCGGAATCGACCAGCGGCGACACGAATCCGACGTCCGTTGGTTTTGTATTTTGTGTGCCGAATGCCTTTGTCGAAGCACGGGCCAGGATAACACCGAGGTTTACCTGGAGATACCACTGCAAGAAATAGGGTTGGACCGCCGGGTAATACGCAACGCCCAGCGATAGATCAGTCGCACCGACACTTCGCTCGAGTTGTAGCACTGCGTCCGGTCCGTCATATGACGAGGAAACCGACTTTGAAAAGGACGAACCATAGATCGAAAAGGCAATCTCGCGTGAGAAACGATAGCTCAGGCGGCCGGAAAAAAAAGGAGATTGCTTTACGGAAGCAAAATCGCTGACAGGAATTCCCAGGTTGCTCCACCCCACCACGTCTGATGCGTTCTTATCATCAACCGCTCCCAGGCTGAGAAGGCTATAGCCGGCAGAGCCGGTTATGGAAAATGTACGATCCTGACTGACTGCAGGCTGTTGAATTGCCCCAATGGTCAGAAGAAGTGCAACACAGCCGCGTGTGAGCGAACGACCCAACGGTGTGGCCCTTTTCATATCAGAACGGCGTCTCTTCGGCCGGCTCGGGGGGCAGGAATGCGGCATCACGGAACCGGGTTAAGTTTTCAAACCGTGCATACTGTTTGATGAATGCAAGGCGCGCGCTTCCTGTCGGACCGTTTCGCTGTTTGCCGATAATAATCTCAGCCATCCCCTCGGTGGGTTCGTTGTTTTCGTCGACGTTGATACCAAACATTTCGGGGCGGTGAACAAAGAGAACAACGTCCGCATCCTGCTCGATCGCGCCCGATTCACGAAGATCGGCAAGCACCGGGCGCTTGTCGCCGCGCATTTCGACCGCACGGTTCAGCTGCGAAAGGGCAATCACAGGGGTGTTCAGTTCCTTGGCCAACGCCTTGAGGGAGCGGGAGATGCTCGAAATTTCCTGTTCACGGCTTTGAGCGTTCTTCGGGCCCTGCATCAGCTGCAGGTAATCGACGATAATCAGGCCAACGTTGTGCTCGACTTTGAGTCGGCGTGCCTTTGCGCGGATTTCGAGGGCGGTAAGGGCCGGCGTGTCATCGATGAAGATCTTTGCTTTGTAGAGTTTACCGATGCTGGTGCTGAGCTTCCGCCATTCGTCTTCCGGCAAACGGCCGGTTCGAACACTCTGAGCATCGACACGGGCCTCGGCGCAAATCAGGCGCAACACCAACTGTTGGTTGGACATTTCAAGACTGAAGAAGGCAACGGGGACCTCATGGAGAATCGACGCGTTGCGCGCGACGGAAAGAACGAGTGCTGTTTTCCCTTGGCTGGGTCGTCCTGCAACGATAATCAGATCAGAGTTTTGGAACCCGCCCGTGTAGTTATCAAGCTCGGTATAGCCAGATGGCACGCCGGTGACACCGCTGTGTTTGCCGTGAATGCTCTCGAGCATTTCCATTGTATGATGAACAGCCGTGTTCATGGAGATGAAGCTCTTCTTCATCCGTTGTTCAGAGATCTGGAAAATCTTCTGCTCGGCCTCGTCAAGCAAGTCCAGCGCATCTTCCGTTTCGCTGTATGCCCGCCCAACAACCTCGGAAGACGAAGAGATCAGCTGGCGCATCAGGGCTTTTTCAAGAACGATATGCGCGTGGTACTCAACATTTGCCGCCGTCGTCACCCTTGTGGTGAGCTCGGTAAGATAGTACTCACCGCCTATCTTGTCGAGCTCTGCCCGCCGTCGAAGCTCTTCGACGAGAGTGATGAGATCGACCGGTTCACTTTTCTCAAACAGGCCAACCATCCCCGCAAAAATGCGTTGATGCGCCGGCTTGTAGAATGATGAATCGTCGAGAATCTCAATTGCCTTGGCAATCGCGCCTTTGTCGAGAAGCATTGCTCCAAGCACAGCCATTTCGACGTCGACCGCCTGAGGCGGTACACGACCTTCTGCCGTGGGACTTTGCTCGCCCATAGATATCGTTCGTCGAGAGTCTACCATACGCTTACTCCTTTTGCTCAATGTACGCGAAAATCAATGATCTCCAAACTTCTTCTCGGCCGCCTCAATGCGCAGAAGCTTTTTGATAATAAAGTTTCCCGTGATGGTGTTGAAGGGACGATAACACTTAGGCTCTGATTCTCACCTGTCGTGCCCGAAGTACGCCACCAAGAATTACAGCGGGAGTCATGAATCCGAGTGCGGCAATTTGAGACCACAGCGACCCATGTCCGGGTTGAACAATGAAAGATGCGGTCGCAAGAAACGCAAGAATGCACGCCATGGCGCTGGCGTGTGTGACCTCCCTCTTTCCGGCAATCCGAGCTGCAACATAACCGCCCGCAAAAGCGAAGAAGACTCCGTAGACTGTACTCCAGATGCGAAATCCAAGCTCCGGCTCCTGGCGCGGGTCGATGCCGGCGACGGTGAAAAAGAGGATGGTGGGAACACCGAACACCAGGTACCCCACGAGAACAGCGAGGACGCTTTTCATGACAGAATCCTGTGCGTTGAGAATTCTCGATTCCAGTCCGACTGATTTGACCCACGCGGTCAGTCAAGCCCGGTTAATAATTGTTGGCGACTCAGTTATGAGTCAAAGACTTGACAAATCGGTACATGAATTCTACACCCGCATAAAACTCCCTGACCCCGATGCGCTCGTCTCTGCCGTGAGCGCGGACATCATCAATGTCCGTGAAGATTCCCGATACACCGTAGACCGGAATCCCAGCCTGCCGCAAGAATTTCCCGTCTGATGCACCGGTGGACATGATGGGGGTTACCGCCACGCCGGGCCACATCGATGCGGTAAGTTTCTCAACGTTGTCCATAACATCTTTTCGGAGTGGTGATAGCGGACCCGGCCGTGGTTGCCCCAATTGCGTGACAGTGATCTGACTGTCGTCCAGGACGCGGTGCAACGTGCCAAGCACATTTTCTGCGGAGTCGTCCGGAAGCATGCGGCAGTTTACAACAGCACGAGCGGTCTGCGGCAGAGCGTTCTCAGCATGCCCACCGCTGAGCATTGTCGGCACGCACGTTGTGCGCATCAGTGCGCTATAGTATGCTGAGGATGCGGCGAGGCGGGTGGCGGCGCCCGTGTCCAAGGGCGTCTTCAGAATTGCTACCATATCAGATCTGTCTTGGTCCGTCTCCTTGTTGGCGGTACGCTCAAAGAACGTTCTCGTCGTTTCGTTGAGCCGAATCGGGAAATTGTACTCTGCAAGCTTTGTCAGTCCCGCTGCGAGTCGGTAGATAGCATTATCCTTGACAGGTATCGAGCTGTGGCCACCGCGATTCTTCACCTCGAGCTGATAGCTGATATAGACCTTCTCACTTGTCTGCACTTCCATCAAGATAGGTTTTCCGGCCTTGATGTCACCTCCTCCGCCTTCAAGATTAATGGCAAACTCTGCATCGATAAGCTCGCGGCGGTGTGCAAGAAGCCACTCGATGCCGTTCGCGTCGCCGTTCTCTTCGTGTTCGGTTAACGCGACAATGATGTCGCGGTTCGGGACGAATCCCTCGCCTTTAAGGCGGATGAGGTTTGCCACGATATCCGCGTCCTCGCACTTCATGTCAGAAGTTCCCCGGCCATAGAAATATCCGTCCTTCTCCAGAAACGTGAACGGGTCGAACGACCAATCCTGGCGGAGCGCCTCAACGACATCAAGGTGGCCAATGAAGAGAACCGGGCGAAGGGTGCCCTTGCCGTGGAACCGCACAACAAGGTTCATATTTTGCGGTCGCGGACCTACAAGCTGAATGTCACTCTCCGGGAATCCCGCAGCTCTCAACCGCGAGGCCATCGCTTCGGCTGCATTTGTGCTCCCGATAGTCATCGTTGTGTTGATCTCGATCAACTCCTTGAATATATCGTGAGCAAGTTTTTGGTGTGGTGAGAAAGCATCTGTACCCCGGCTGGGCTGCGCAAAAACAGACTGAGTCGCGAGAATCAAGAGAGCCACGGCAAGACAGAGATGGAGGAAAAGAATTTTGGTGCTGTTCCGCATGGTTTGTGCGTTTCCCCTCTATGACAAGCATTGTGAATGGTTTAGGATCTTTTCCCGCCGGGCGTTTCTTCTATTCGACTTTGAGTTGGATAAGCTCTCCCGCTCGATTCAAAGCCTCGTCAAGGCTGCCACAGACATTGTCTTCACCCAGACGATCGAGGAGACCCGATTGCTGCATCGCGAACAGTGGTTGCTTATGAATGCCTGAAAGGAGGAAATGCGTTTTCTGTTGAGACAATTGATGCACCAATTCGTCCAAAGCCCGTAGCCCCGTTGCATCGACTGCAAGCAGGTTCTTTGTTTCCAGGATCAAGACCTTTGGCTTGTTCTCGAGAAAACGCATCGACTCGGTAAACTGGTCGACCGCTCCAAAGAACAGCGTCCCGTACAACTCAAACACCTCAACACCGTCTGGAATGACAGGCTTAAACACGGTGGTTTCTTCTTCCTCCCGTTCGTCCTGCAGGTCGCGCGTGATCGCGTTGACCTGACTCACCTCTGACATTCTCCGCATGAAGAGCAACGCGGCCAGAACAATGCCGACTTCAATTGCGACGGTCAGGTCAACAATGACGGTCAGCGTAAACGTGACAAGCATGACGGCCACGTCACTCAATGGACTTCGAAGAACCTTCTTGAATGATCGCCACTCGCTCATGTTGTAGGCAACGACGACAAGAATGGCTGCGAGTGCGGGAAACGGAATGAGGACCGCCCATCGCGCAAAGAACAGCATGATCAGGAGCAGCGTCAGGGCGTGGACAATTCCTGCAACAGGAGTTCGTCCGCCGTTCTTGATGTTGGTTGCTGTTCGTGCGATGGCCCCCGTCACGGGAATTCCGCCAAACATCGGAGAAAAGATATTTGCTGCTCCCTGCGCTATCAACTCCATGTTGGAGCGGTGGCGTGTTCGCAACATGCCGTCCGCAACGACAGCCGAAAGCAATGATTCAATGGCACCCAGCAACGCAATGGTAATTGCAGGGGAGACCAACCCGGTCATCATTTTCCATGTTACATGCGGAGGGTGTGGCATAGGCAGAGACTGCGGCACGCCGCCGAATCGGCTTCCGATCGTCTCAACCGGAATGTGAAAGATCTGGACAACCGCGGTGGCAAGAAGAAGGGCTACGAGCGGGCCTGGAATGCGATGAGATATCCGCGGCCAGAAGATGATCAGCAGCAGCGAGCCGAGCCCGACAAGGAGAGAATTGAGATCAAACATCCCAAAATTTTGTGCATACACAATCCATTTTTCGATGAAATCAGCAGGAAGATTGTGAATGTGCAGTCCGAGAAAGTCTTTGATTTGAGATGTGAAAATGATCAGCGCGATGCCACTGGTGAACCCGACAGTCAGTGGATAGGGGATGAACTTTAACAACGTTCCCAGTCGGGCAAAACCCATGATGATGAGAAAAACCCCCGCCATTGTCGTCGCCACGGCAAGCCCGTCATAGCCATATTTCTGAACGACGCCGTAGACGATGACAATAAACGCTCCAGTTGGGCCGGCAATCTGAACCCGGCTGCCTCCGAGCACGGAGACCACCACTCCGCCGATAATTGCAGTGTAGAGCCCCTGTTCAGGTTTAACTCCGGAGGCAATAGCAAACGCGATCGCAAGCGGGAGCGCTACAACGCCGACAATAAGTCCGGCAACGAGATCCGACGTAAATTGCTGTCGGGTGTATCCTTTGCGGAGAACAGAAAAGAGTTTTGGTTCAAGCCGTTTGTGCAATCGCTAGTTCCTTTGTGAAGACCAAGTCAGAAGAACACTTATGCAACAGCTATGGGTAACGAGTTCGAAGAAATGTACCGGGATCCACAAAACGTTTTTTTGACCCCAGGCTTGAGGATATGAATCTGCTAACCGTTGTATGCAAAAGTCTCGAGTTACCGAATGGTGGAAGAAACCAGAAGACCAATGGCGAACGTGATCGCAGCCTCGCCAAGGCCAACGAGTGTCATCTCCACCCCGCTCTTGAACCACGAACGACCTGTGACGAGCACCTTGGAGGCTCCGACGAGGAAGTGTGCCGCCGTGCTGACCACAAGGGAGATGAGAAGAGCCGTCATTCCGGAACTGAAAAGGAAGGGGAGCACGGGGATTGCTGCGCCGATGGCCGTGCTGAGTGACGCACTGATTGCTGAACGCCACTCGTTTGGGAACGATCCCTCTGAAAGCCCAAGTTCTTCATGCACGAGTGTCTTGAGGAACTGATCCGGCTTTTCGGAGAGCCGCTGGGCCATTGCCCTGGCCTCGTCTTCTGTGAAGCCTTTCAGTTGATAGAACAACTCGAGCTCTTCAATTTCTTCCTTTGGATTGCTTTCGATTTCCCGCCGTTCGCGTTCAACCTCTGCTTCGTACACCTCGCGTTCCGACTTCATCGCAAGATATGCGCCGCTTCCCATCGAAAGTGCGGACGCCACCATCGTAGCGAATCCGCTGAGAAGGACAAACTGCCCGTTGGCCTGTGTTGCTCCCGCGACACCACTGACCACACCAAAGGCAGCACCAAGACCGTCGTTGACACCGTAGATCGCCTGCCCGATCCATCCGCCCGCGCGTACATGCCATGTTTCGCGACGAAGAAGCGTATCGAGTTTACGTTGAGGGTGCCCTGGTTGCGTTTCAAATTCGCCAAGCATGCGGGAGTGATCGCGCTCTTCGAGCTGTGCGTCAAGAAGTGACGATCTGTCCTTATCTGATTGCGATGTCTCCAGCAGCACATCGTAGAGTTTGTCTGCCTCGCTCTCACCGGCTTCCAGCATCTTTGCAGCAACCGTGGAATCGCTCTTCACCAAAATCCACCGGCGAACACGCTCGGAGAAAGTCTCTCTGTAAGCGCCCGGATCGGCTCCGAGCTCGCGCAGTCGATTCGCCCAACGCTCAGCATGGCGTTCCTCGGCTTCTGCCATCCGTATGAGGATTGCCTTTTTCTCTGAATTCTTCTCCCGTTGAGCAAGGGCGTGATAATTCTTGGCGCTGCGCATCTCGTCGCGCCAGGCTTGCTTGAGCCCTGAAACGAATTGTTGAGGCTTTTCCATAAGACAATCGATGTGTGTAAGGACACCTTCTGTGTCGCAACTCAATGCTCTTGAGACTTCGCCGCCTACCGCTTGTTCCTACACCGGTTTTGGATCCCCCGTTGTTTTCATCTCATCATACATCTTTCGTATCCATTGGACGTCTTCCCACGTTGGCTTCTTCCAATTCGGGTTCCGCAACAAGGCGGCGGGGTGGTATGTTACAACCAGCTTGATACCGCGATAGCTGTGTACTTTGCCGCGAAGCTGGCCAAGGCTTGCTGTCGTGCGAAGCAGTGTCTGCCCCGCAACGCGCCCAAGGCAAACAATGATCTTTGGCTTGAGCAACTCAAGCTGCTTCCAGAGATGGGGCTCACACTGATCGATTTCGTCCGACTGCGGCTCCCGGTTGTTCGGAGGACGGCACTTCAGGATGTTACAGATATAGACTTCGTCGCGCTTGAATTGGATTGCCTCAAGGATCTTGTTCAGCAACTGACCTGCTCGTCCGACAAAGGGTTCGCCCTGTGCATCTTCGTCTGCCCCTGGAGCTTCTCCGACAAACACAATGTCGGCATTGGGGTTACCAACACCGAAGACAAATTTGATGCGTGTTGTCCCAAGCGGACACTTCAAACAAGTGCAGATCATGGAATTGAGTTCGTCGAGGTTCTTCGCTCCAACCCAGGGTTCGCTTGGGTAGGGAAGGAGTTGCTCTTGTGGGGTCGTTGCCGTTGGAGGCGCAACACCGAAGAGATCTACCCCTGGATCAACAACGGGTATCTTTTTCCGGGATGCCATAGTGTCCTGATTTGGCTCTTGTTGTGGGGGGGCTGGGTCTGTGTACAGCGTGCCGCCAAATAGCTCCTGCTCCTGCCGCAGCACGCCTTGAATATCGGTCAGGATGTGATGAAGTTCGTTGTTGGTGTCTGGCATAGGGTGGAGCGTGATGGAGAGAGGTAAAAAAAGGATGAGGCGTATGGCAACACAACAACAAGGTGCATTGCCCGACCACATCCCGATTCAGGTTACAGCAAATTCTTCAGGCGGTTTAGAATTTCGTTCGCGACATCAAATTTTGACATCAACGGCAGTTTCGCGGTCTTTCCCTTGTTGTCGAGAATCGTGACAACGTTCGTGTCGACGCCAAATCCAGCTCCTTTGTCCTTCAGCGAGTTCAGAACAATGAGATCAAGCTTTTTCTTCTTTAGCTTTTCCCGGGCGTTGCGCAGCTCGTTGTCGGTTTCGAGAGCAAAGCCCACCAGCACCGTTCCTTTGTTCTTTTTCTGGCCCAGGGAATTCAATATGTCCGGAGTCTCAACGAGTTGAAGCGAAACCGGTTTTGTTGCTGCGTCTTTCTTTATTTTTGTTTTGGCGCTTCTCTCAGGAGCATAATCCGCGACGGCCGCAGCCATGATGACAACATCGGACGTTGGGGCGTAGTTCAAAACGGCATCGTGCATCTGGTCGGCCGATTCCACGTCGACGCGCTCAACATTGCGTGGCGTTTCGAGGTGCACGGGTCCACTCACGAGTGTGACGGCTGCACCGCGAAGCGCGGCAGCGTTTGCAATGGCAAATCCCATTTTTCCCGAGGAACGGTTGCTGATATAACGCACCGGATCAATTGCTTCGTATGTCGGGCCGGCAGTGACGAGGATCTTCTTCCCCTTGAAATCCTGAATGGTCTTGTCGAGGACGCGTTCGATCGTGTCGATGATGGCTCGAATCTCCGGGAGCCGCCCTGGACCCTTGAGTCCACTGGCGTGCTCTCCCTCCTCTGGGGGAACAATGAAAAAGCCCCGCTCCTGCAAGCGCGTGACATTCTGCTGCGTGACGGGATTGATGTACATATCCGCGTCCATCGTCGGTGCGAGAATGATCGGGCCACGGCTGGCCAGAGCAACGATAGTCAGAAGGTTGTCGGAAAGTCCGTAGGTGATCTTTGCAATGGTGTTCGCCGAGGCAGGCGCGATGACATAGGCATCCGCCCAATTGGCGAGGTCGATGTGTTGTGTCCCGATGCTGGAAAGAGTCGATTGGTCCGTCGCCCAGATGTTTCCCAGCACAGCGTGACCGGAAAGCGCTGAGAACGTCAATGGGGTGACGAACTTTGTGGCCGCCTCTGTCATCACCACTTTGACATCGGCCCCGGCTTTCTTCAGATCGCGCACAAGGTAGCAGACCTTATACGCTGCGATACCCCCCGTGACACCAACCAATATGTGTTTTCCGTGCAACATGAAGCACCTTAGGCTTCAGGCTCCGGTTCTTCGGCAACCGGCTCAACTTCCGGTTTCTCAACCACTTTGTAACGGTACTTTATTTTCCTTGCGATGGTCTCTTGTGTAGCGAGGTCTGTCGGCTTCGCCCGTTTTTCGAATTCAAGGCTGATTCTCAGCTGGTCAGGATTTGCCGCGACGTCAACCTCTTCCTCGGACTCTGTCGTATTTGTCAGCTGATTCAGCGTTTCGATACGCTGGCTGAGCTCGATCTTGATGTCCTGATGAATCTGCCGGGCACGCTTCGACGCAATGACAATTGCTTCATAGACGTCCGTCGCCGCGCTGGAAAATTCTTCGATCTCTACTGGTTTTACAGGCACTGTGGTGCTCCTTATGATTGTGTGTGGATACTCTTATGAGGCTCGTTGCGCCGATGTGGTGTGCGCCAGAACGAGCTTGTCGACCTCGGCGATCGCTCTCTGCAAATCGTTGTTGACAATCTGAAAATCAAATTGTGAAGCCATGCCGAGTTCCATGGCCACCCGATTCATGCGCTTCTTGAATGTCGTCTCGTCTTCGGTCTTCCGCCCCCGCAATCGTACCTCGAGGCTTTCAATGCTTGGCGGCTTGATGAAGATTAGTACGGAATCATCGGGATAGCATCGCTTGATCGAGAGGCCGCCTTTGACATCGATGTCGAACAACATTGCCTTTCCACTCGACAAAGCCTTGCCGACCTCGCTCTTTAGCGTGCCGTACAAGTTGCCGTAGATCTCTTCCCATTCGACAAGCTCGCCAGCCTGGATCCTACGCTCAAATTCCTTACGCGGGAGAAAGAAATAATCTTTTCCGTCGATTTCCGTTTCTCGCCTGGGCCGGGTTGCGGCCGAAACGGAGAACATCATCGCCGGATATTTTTCCAGAATCGCCTTGACGATGGTTGTCTTTCCCGCGCCACTTGGCGCAGAAACAATAATAAGCTTTCCGAGAGACATTCCGCAAGATTTGTTCATTGAACCATTGGATCATTGAATCATTGAATCATTGAATCGCTGAAACCTGACCAATGAATTAATGAACCGATGATTCAATGGAAAAATGTCTTTCACTCAATATTCTGCAGCTGTTCCCGGACTTTCTCGAGTTCTTCCTTCATCTGAACAACAAGATGGGCGATCTCGGAGTCGTTTGTTTTCGACCCAATGGTGTTCGCTTCCCGGTTAATTTCCTGGATGAGGAAGTTCAGCTTGCGGCCGGCCGATTCGGCGCTGGCCATGGCCTCGAGAAAATACTTCGTGTGACTTCGGAACCGGACACACTCTTCAGTGACATCCAGCTTGTCCGCAAGGAGTGCAATTTCCAGCTCGAGGCGGTTTTGATCGACAACGGATTTTTCCTCCATGAGCTGGGAAATGCGCTCGTGCAAACGCTTGCGCTCTTCCGGAATCCGGGCCCGGGACAGCCCCTCAATCTTATCGACGGTGACTGCCATCCACTGAATGCGCCTCTCAAGATCCTTTGCAAGCTCGCTTCCCTCGTTGCGCCGCATCAGATTAAATTCATCGAGCGCCTTGCGTAGCGTGTCCTCGACGACAGGCCACTGTCGCTCGTCGGACTGCTCTTCGCGTGGAACCTCAAAGACCTCAGAGAATTTCAGCAGGTGTTCCAGCCTGACTTTCTCACGAATCTTCGCTGTCTTGCGAAGATCGTTGAGCAACTTGATGTATGCTTTGGCCGCAGTCTTGTTTACTTTTACAGGCGCTCCTCCGTCGGACTCCTCTTCCAGCGTCACGGAGATCACGAGATTGCCTCTGCTAACACACGAACGGACGATTTCCTTGATGTCCTTTTCCCTGTGTGAGAGCAGACGAGGGAGGCGTGTTGTGACGTCGAGATATCTGCTGTTTACGCCGCGGACCTCGACCGTTGCAGTAATCTCACGCTTGGCAACTTCCGCGCGGCCAAATCCTGTCATGCTAGCAATCAAAGCTTCTCCCGTCTGTGCTAGTAACTCAAATTCTACTAAAAATACGCAATTTTTGGGGGGCGGACAAGAAAAAGTTTGTCACATGGTATCCACACAGTTATCAACACCGTGTTGTCTGGAAATTGATTTTGGGTCGAATTTTGTCAACCTTTTCTTGAAGTGTGGACAACGTATGCTCGGCAACTACTACACATTGCGCTCTCTGGCTGTGAATCTCGACGCCTCCTTGGCTGGAGGCAAGATTGAAGAGGCCTTTTGCCAGAGCAAAAATGAACTCTTGATCACCTGCCGACGCGAGGATGAGCAACGAACCGTTGCAGTCTCGTGCGATCCATCGATGAACTACGTTTTCCTGCGGGGGCAGACCAATCGGGCGAAGAAAAACTCTGTTGATGTCTTCAAAACGCTCTGTGGCAGAATCATCCGAGCGGTGAGCATCCAGCCCCTTGACAGGGAGTTGGTCTTCTCGTGCAGTGGTGATGTTCGGTTGCTGGTCAGGATGTACGGCTCAAAAGCAAATGTCCTTCTCGTCGATGAGCGTAACCTGGTGCTCGATGCATTTCTGAATCCGAAAGATTTTAGGGAAGCCACACTCTCAGGGTCATCTGCAATCCGCTCACAGCCCAAATGGACCATAGGGGAGTTTCACGCCCAGTTGCGGGCCATTGGGACAATCCTCCTCTCTGCTGCGCTCAAAAAACTCTTTCCGCTTCTGAACAATACACTTGTTCGTGAACTCTGTCATCGCTCGCGTCTTGATGAGCGGCAACTTGCCGCAGAGTTGAACGACCAGGACATCGTGAGGCTTTTCGCAGAATGCGAAGACCTGCTGAAAGAGCTGGAGGAAACCCCGCGGCCGCGCATCTATTTTCAGAACAACTCACCAACGACGTTCTCGCTGATCCCACTCTATCACCTTCCTCATCCTGAGGTCGAGGAATTCGATTCCATTCATGACGCCATCAAGGTTTTTGTCGGTGGGACAAGAAAGCAAAAGACGCTGGTCCAGGAGAAAGAGACACTCCTTCATTTTCTGAGACAAGGTGCCGAGCGTTCAGAGCGAACACTTCAGAAAATGGAACAGGAAACAGAAGCGCTTCAGCGAGCGATGCAGTACGAGCTCGATGGGAAACTCCTCATGTCGAATCTTGTGCGGTTACAGAAGGGCATGCGCGAGGTGGAGCTCGAAAACATCTATAGCAGTGACAGGAACAGGGTTCTTATTCGCCTCGACCAAAAACTGACGCCAGCTCAAAACGCGGAGCATTATTTCGACAAATCGAAAAAGGCAAGAGCTGGTGCCGAGGAGAAACTTGGCTACCAAGAAGAAGTACAAGAACGATGGGAGGTTCTGCGCGAACTGCTGGATCGCGTCACAGACCTGCAGACACACGATCAGTTCGCTGAGTTCACAACAACGAACCGGGAACAACTCAAAAGACTTGGATACAAAGGCGTCATCGGAGCAGAGCGGGAGGCGAAAGAGGAGGCACCGTTTCGCACATTCGTTGTCAGCGGAGGGTTTCAGGTGTGGGTGGGGAAGAATAGCGAGAACAACGATTTATTGACGCTCAAATATGCCAGGCCGGGTGATTTGTGGTTTCACGCGCGCGGTTCAAGCGGATCACATGTTGTACTGAGAACGGGAACCGGAAAGGGAGAACCAAGCAGAAGGGCGCTTGAGGAAGCGGCAAGCATCGCCGCATTCTATAGCAAGATGAAAACCGCGAAACATGTTCCTGTTGCGATGGCAGAAAAGAAATACGTCCGAAAACCACGCGGAGCTCCGGCTGGGACGGTGGTCATCGAGCGGGAGAAGCTTTTCTTTGTGAATCCACAGCTGCCTGGCGGAGCAGATGAACGGTAGACTTCGTACCGGAGTATCGGTGCTCTCCTTGTGGATGTAAATTCGTGCAAAGTTCACAATGAAGTTGTACCTTATGATTGCGATGTGCTTGCCCGGGCTGCCGGAGTGCGTTTCGCTTCCCTCGAAAGCGTGCGACGCGGGCAGTCAAGCACCAAAACTTGTGAACAACAGACACTCGGTTCTAGAGAAGGAGCTTTCATCATGGAACTCGCATGGGTACTAGGCTTCGTCTTCGCAGGGGCTCTGATTTGGGTCGGACTTACGAAGCGCGTTGGAACCATGAGGCCGTCATACAGACAGGTGATAGCGGCGGCTGGGTTCCTCCTGTTGCTTGTGATGATTGCACTCTCGCTCGACAAGACCTTTGGATGGTGGAAAAATTTTCCCAAAGTGATTGTCGGGATCCTAGGGGTTCTCATTGTTTTTGACCGGTTTCTCCGGATCGCCGTGCTCCCCGGCCGTGGTGGACATACGGTTCTCGATTTGGGCAGAATCGGAGGCGCAGAAGTCATCGTCAATATCGTTGTGGCGCTCGCGCTCGCCTGGTACGTGATGAAGGACATCGCGGATGTTATTCAAGCGCCGGGCTGGAAGTTCGAGAACATCTCTTACCAGATCTTTGGATTATCGATTGCTCTTGCTGTGTTGATCCAGGGCGTGAGTAAGCGGAGGCTTCTTGAAGGCGGAGTCTTTCTTGGCACGAGCTTCCTGGCGTGGAGCAAGATCGAGAGTTTCGAATGGGAAAAAGCATCAGGGACCGCGACCACACTGGTGCTCAATAAGCGAACAAAAATTCCGTTCTTCACCTCGGCAAACATTTCAGTGCGACTTGAACACATGAAACAGATTGAAGACATTCTGGGGCAACATAATATTGCCCGGCAGAGTGAAGATGCAAAGATTGAACCATGATGCTTTTGGGACGACGCATCCTCGGAAAACGAACGTTGCTTTTCCCTGTGCTTCTCCGTAGATTCATCAGATTTCCAATGTTTCAAGAACTACCATCTATTCATTGTCGACGAGGAGTGTGTGCAACAAAACACTTTGGCACAACGACAACAGTGTGACCGCGAGGATGCAGACCTGCTTCGGCGCATCCAGCGGGCTGACCAGCGTGCACTTGCAACCCTGTACGACCGCTATGCACCGGTGTTCTATCCATTTGGCCTGCGCATTACAGGATCTCATGAGGTTGCCGAGGATGTTGTGCACGACGTTTTTCTCCATGTGTGGGAGAAGGGAAATTCCTATTCTCCCCAGAGCGGCTCGGTGTACGCGTGGCTTATCGCCACGTGTAGAACGAAAGCTCTTGAGAAAACGCGCGCAACAAACCAGAAGAGAAAGGGGAGTAATGCCGACGGGTCGCAGCAACAGGCCGCCATGGTGAGCGAAGAAAAGCAAAGTGGACAGGAAATCATTCTTGCCTTCAAGGGATACACAGAAGAGGTTCGGAATTCTTTGAAAAATCTCTCGAAGCTCGAGCTCCGTTTGTTGGAGTTGAGCTACTACGAAGGCCAAAGCCAGTCCGATCTTGCTCGGATGCTGAGAATCCCGCTCGGAACTATCAAAGCGAAAATGCGTCGGGGGATTCAGAAATTGCGCCAGGCATCAGCGCAGGAGGGGAAACAACCGTGAAAACTGAAGAACGGCACGCCCAACATGAATTGTGCATCCCTTACGTGTTTGGCCGCCTGAATCCAGGTAATCGAAAACAATTTGAGGCTCACCTCGAGACGGGATGCGAACAGTGCAAGCGCGAACTGTCTGATCTGTACGAAGCCACGGCGCTGCTTCCGTTGTTGCTCAAGCAAGAAGCTCCGCCGAGCGGATTGCGTCAGCGCCTTTTCTCAAGGCTCTCAACGAAACGGACAGAGCAGCCGCGCGGAGCAAAACCAGCCCCAACGCCTCAACGCGAAGCGGTGGAAGCACCGGTTACAAAAGCACCCCCTCACTCCTGGTATCTTTATGCTTCCATGGTGATGGGGGCTCTCATGATCGTCGGTTTGCTGCTCTTCCTCAATGATCAGCTGCGAACGACGAGTGAACTGGAGAAAAAACTGAGCGATCTGCAGGTTCAGGTACAGCAGAAGCAGGATATTTTGGGAATTCTCCAGGCTTACAGCGTCGAGATGCTGCAACTGGTAAGTGTGGAAGCGGGTTCAGAAGCATCCGGGAAGATATTCTGGGAACCGGAGAAACGTCGCGCCGTGTTACAGGTCGTCAATCTTCCTGCCCAGCCAGTTGACAAGCAGTATCAGTTATGGTTGATGAAAGACAAGAAGTATTTCCGTGTCAGTGAGTTCGATGTGAATACGGAAAAATCCAATGTGTTCGCGGTGATGACGCTTCCCGTTGGCGACAAGAAGGAGATTGAAGAGTTTGCCATTACATTGGAGCCGCGGGGAGGAAGCACGCAACCATCGGGTGTGATACAGCTTCGTGGAGCAACAAAATAGATCAATCGGAACGCGGTACAAAGCCAAAAGGGAGAGCTTAGCTCTCCCTTGTTTGTTTCAACCCTCATCGCACATCGTGCAACCTAAGCCAATGAGAGAGCCTGCTCAAAATCGGCAATGAGATCCTCAATTCCCTCAATTCCGACAGAAATTCTGATCATTCCCGGTGTCACACCGTGTTGACGGAGTTCAGCGTCAGACATGAAGATATGTGAGGAATAGACCGGAATACTGACAAGCGTTTCCACGCCGCCAAGCGACATCGCGTTCACTGCGATTTTGAGATTGTCGCATACGCGCGCGGCCGCCTCAACGGCAGATCGGCCTTTCGAAGGCTTCACTTCGATGGTGACCATTCCACCATATCCTGACATCTGCTTCTTCGCAAGCTGATGTTTGGAAAACGACAGTAGCCCCGGGTAAAGAACCTTCTTGATCTTACTGTGTTTCTCGAGTGCCCGGGCAAGCGTCAGGGCATTCTCGTTCTGTTTGTGAACTCGCAGCTCAAACGTCTTCAGGCTGCGGGTGAGTAAATACGCCGCAAATGGATCAGCACAGCCCCCGTGATACTTTGCCAACCCCTTCACCCGCTTCACAAAATCTGATGCGCCGACAACAAGTCCGGCAATGATATCACTATGGCCGCCAAGGTATTTCGTTGCGCTCTCGACGATGACGTCTGCGCCCAGTGCGAACGGGTCCTGATTCACAATTGATGCAAAGGTGTTGTCAACCATTACAGGGATCTTCTTGCCGGACTTTCGTTCAGCGCTCCGCGTGTACTTGACGATCTCGGCGATGTCGACGAGGTCCAGCGTCGGATTTGTCGGTGTCTCAACATAGACGATGGTGGTTTTTGGCGTGACGAGTCTTTCGATCTGGTCGAGATGGTCCGGATGTACAAACTTGACGGTGATGCCGTTGTGCGGCAGCTCGTCGCGGAACCAGCGGTACGTACCGCCGTACAACGCCGCCGTGCTGATGATCTCATCGCCCGGCTTCGTGAAAGTGAGGATCGCGGTGGTAATTGCCGCCATGCCGGAGGAAAAAAGTGCAGCGGCTTCGCCTCGTTCCATGAGAGCGATTTTTTCCTCGACGTCGTGCACCGTGGGATTATGGTAGCGCGTGTAAACGTACACCGAGGGATCGCCCTTGGCATAGCGGACAGCATCCTCGGAACTTTCAAACCGATAGGTGGAGGTTTGATAGATCGGTGTCGCTACCGGTCCCTTGTAGGCGTAGAGCTTGTTGCCATGAATCGCCCGGGTGGAAAGAGAAGGAGTACCGCCTGATCGTTTTTCCTTTTTCATATGTTTTTGTCCCTAAGAATTTTCATACAGTATCGCCGCGGAAGAATGGAAGCCTCGGCGCAAAAATCAACCAACGCTACTTTCCGACAAGCGTTGTTTCGAAAAGCTTCAAGATGCGTTTGTACTCGTTCATCCAGCTTGTCGGTTCCTTGAAGCCGTGATCTTCAACCGGAAAGACTGCAAGCTCCCAATTGTCCTTCTTCAATTCAATGAGCCGTTGGACAAGACGCACGGCATCCTGGAAATGAACGTTTTCATCGACCATTCCGTGACAAATCAAGAGCGCACCCTTGAGACCGTTGGCGAAGTAGATCGGCGAGCTCTGACGGTATGCAAGAGTGTCGTCTTGGGGTATGTTGAGAATCTCCGATGTGTATCCCTGGTTGTAATGAGCCCAATCGGTGACGGGTCGAAGGGCCGCACCGGCAGCGAAAACATCGGGAGCGGTGAACAAAGCCATGAGTGTCATGAACCCGCCATACGATCCACCATAGAGCCCGATTCTCTTCGGGTCGACACCGTGATTCTGAACCAGCCATTTTGCCCCATCAACCTCATCATTGAGATCCTTTCCGCCCATATGGCGATAGACGGCAGTTCTCCAATCCCTCCCCAATCCGGCGCTGCCACGATAGTCTAGGTCCAGGACAGTGTAGCCCTTATCGGCGAGCAGGTTGTTGAACATATACTCGTGAAAGTATTCACTCCACCATTTGTGTGCGTTCTGGAGATAGCCGGCACCGTGTACAAAGATCACCGCGGCCCCGTTGGGATGATCCGGCTTGTAGAGTCGCACAGGGATGGCGGCGCTGTCGCGCGCCGTGATAGTAAGAATCTCCGGTGCCCGCCAATCATATGCTCGAAATTCCGGCGATGCAGAAAATGTGATTTGCTGAGCCTTCGCGCCGGGCTTGTTGTCCATCAGATACAACTCGGGCATCTTGTTGCTGAACGAGTAAAGGAGTGCCGCGCGGTCTTCACGTGGAGACAAGGTGACATCGTTCCGTCCCTCCGTCGTCGTGATGCGTGTTCGCTGGCCGCCTTCGAGCGGCATCGAGTAGAAATGACGCTCTCCATAGTGTACCTCGTTTGAGCTGAAATACCAGCGCTTCTTATCCTTCGATATCTGTGGACTGTAGACTTCAAATGTTCCTTTTGTAAGCTGGGTTTTGATTTTTCCATCGAGGGTCACAGTATACAAATGTGACCAGCCATCTTCTTCAGATTGGAAATAGATCCGCCGCGAGTCGGGCATCCAGCCAACACTGGCACCGAAACCGAAACCGCGAATACCGGGTCCGCCGATCCACGCATCGTCATGCTGATGCTCTAGCACTGTCGTGAATTTTGCCTTCTCGGCTTCTAGCAGCACAATCCACCGGTCTTTATGGTCGTTGGAAAAGACCTGGGCAAACGCGTGTTTGCCGTCTTCCGACCAGTATGGCCCATTGAACGAAACAGGCCGTGGCCGCTGTCTCATCCTCACGGTATCCTTGGCAGATTTTGCCGGGAAGATTCCGGGGATATCATCAACTCTGATCTGCTGAACAGAGTCGAGAGCGATGTTGTAGACGTAGAATTCGTTCACTGACGGCGTCTCGCCGACCTTGGTGCGTCCGGCGATATCCTCTGTATAGCCGCTCTCAGTGACGTAGTTCGGTACGATGGTTCGCTTGAGATCGGTTGAAGGCTGTGTCATCGTGAAGGTGACGAACCGTTCATCGGGTGAAAGAAGAAACCCGAAGGCGGATTTCTGTCCAGTGTTGTACTGCTTGGGTCTTTTGAAATCCAGGAGTTCCGACAACTTCTTTTGTGCATCGCGTTCGGCCTTTCGTTCTCTCAATACCTCAAAGAGCTCCATTTGCTGCTTATCAAGATACTTAGGAGCATCTGCCCTCAAGGCATCTCGCGAGGCACCTCGTCCCTGGAAGCCTGAAAACTGACCCTCTGCCGCGCCCCTTGGTGAATCCTGCGGCGCGCCACCCCCCTGAATGTTAGTAATCTGCACTTCCGCGGCCGTCTTCAAATCACGCACGAAGAGATTTCCTGCGCGCTCGAAAACAATCTTCTGCTCATCAGAAGAAAATCTCGGGTTCGATTCAGGTGTTGATGTGCTGGTCAGTTGAATTTCTTTTTTGGTGCGGATGTCGAGGAGAAAAATGTCTCCGCTTTTGGTGTACAGTTTCTTTGACCAATCCTTGCTATAGACGCCGGTGCGCCCGGGGAGGTGCTTGCGTTCCTCGATGGTGAGGAGTCGTGGTGTGCCACCCTTGGCGCTGACGACAAAGAGAGAGTCGGGCTCGGCTCCGCGGCCCCGTGCAGCAGCGGCACCTCCTTGCCCCAGCTCAACATAGAGCGACTCGCCATCTTCTGACCAGAACACGCGCGAAGGCGAAGCCCCCATCCATTGCGAATCGCGCATGATGGTGTCCACCGTAAGCCAACCACGTGTGGACTTGTTTGGAGTCACCTGCCGGGAAAATGAATCGAGTGACAGAAAAACAACAGCGGAAAGAATAATGACCGTGTACCGGAGTCCAGACTTCATACGGGGCCAATTTTGAGTAGTGGTTGATAAGAACAATGCGTGTGGAGAAAGTAAAGAAAAGGCGGCTGGAATTCAATGCTGGAAGGAAACAGCTCGCTCAGACTCACCGGAGGTGTAATGAGGCACCATTGATTCGAGAAGCATAGCTCGTTTTGGCGTAGGAGGATGAGTCGCGACGATGTCTGCAAACCATCCTTCTTTTGAGTTGGCGCTTCCATTAAACGGATCAATAATACACAGGTGGGCAACGTTGCCCCGGATCATCACAGACGATCCGACACCTTGTTCAATTTTCGCAAGCGCCGTTGCAAGTGCACGAGGGTTGCGCGTTAGCTGGGCAGCTGATGCATCCGCGACATATTCTCGATGACGGAAGGTAAGGATGACGAGGGCAGCTCTGGCAACCGGAACGAACAGGAGCGATGCGAACCAAAATGCGAGCAAGAGGATTCTCTTCACTCCGCTGGCTCTTGGAATTGCTAGGTTTTCAACTCCGGAGGAAAGCAAAATGGCAGAGCCAAAGAGCGCTGTGACTGCAGTTCTAGGCCGAATATCGTAGTTCCTGATGTGACTCATTTCATGAGAAAGAACACCATTGAGTTCTTCGGGACTCAATGTCTCGAGGAGCCCCTCGGACACTACCAGGGAAGCGTGCTTCGGACTTCTGCCGAGGGAAAAAGCGTTTGGGGCATTGTCGGGCACAATGTAAACGCTTGGAGCCGAAATGCCAGCAGCCTTGCTGATTTCTTCCACGCTCTTCACGAGAAGTTGATCGCCCTCGGATGTTTGGTCGGGGAGAGCTGTCGTCAGTGAACGAAGAATCGAATATGCACCCCACTGAAGCGAGGAAAAGGCCGTGCCGATGCCAAGGAGTGCGCCTGCAATGACACCGTACGGAGAGGTTTCGACAACAATCAGCAAGGTTTTAGGTTTTCCCCAGAAAGTCTGGCCGAGGAAGGACAGCTCCCACACAAGCACCACGAAGGTTATCCAGGCCATCCAAAGAAAGATCTTGTTTTTTTCGCGTTCAGATTCGCTTTTCGGATCAAGATCTGCGAAAAGCGAGTTTGCCGACCAACGGTCATTCAGTCCATTGACGAGATTGTACAGAAGGGATCCGACGTAGACGATCGCGACGGGGATTGTGACGAGCTGAACGCTTCTGAACTTCCCCATCAAAAAATCAAATCCATAACCAAAGAGAGCGAAGGAAAAGGCGAAACCGGCCATGACAAGGACTGTCAAGACTTTGTTTCTTCTCTTCGCTCCAGTCGCTTCTTGGGCTTCCAATATAAGGTTCATTGCGGCCTTCTGGACTGTGGAGACTCGAGTGCCCTTTTCCTCATCTGCGCCGCGCGGTCAAAAACCTCCTGCCTGCTTACCCCTGCCTCAGCAAGTAGGGCGAAAATATTCTGATCGGGTGTTTCCGGAGGAATGGTGTGCGATGCAGCGAGGATGTATCCGCCCCCGTCAGCGGTCATTCCCTGAAGAAGTCGAGCTGTTGATTCTCGTACCTCTTCAACGGTGCCATTGGGCAGCAAGTCGACAGTATCAACGCCGCCCATGAAGGTGAGATCTCGGCCAAAATCCTTCTTTAGCTCCAGCGGATCCATACCAGGACAATTGCATTGAATCGGATTCAGAATGTCGACCCCCATCTCTATCAGATCCGGGATAATAGGCCTCAAAGCACCGCAACAATGATGAGCATGCCAAAGGCCCGCAGACTTACTTACATCGAACACCCTCTGTAACTGAGGCTTAATCTGCTCCCGCCACATCGCGGGACTCATCATCAACGCATACTGTCCGGCGACGTCATCGCCCGTCCAGAGCCAATCAAGCGGGAACCGACTGCACGCTTGACTGGCGAGCTGAATTGAGAAATCAGCGCATCGCTTGAACATTTCACACGCGAGGTCTGGCTCTAGGGTCATATCGGTCAGCACGTTGCCCATCCCGCGCAGGCGGAAATACATCTCATAGACGCATGGTGAGACATCGCATCCAATGAACCATTCTTCCGCATGATGGAGAAGGGGGGACATCTGACTGAGCAGTTCTTCTTGATGCTCAACCGGAAAATGGTACGCAAGAACTTCCTCTCCCGTTGCCTGCTCCAGTGGAAATGCTGCAATCTGATTGAACGCATCCACTTTCTTCCAGCGAATTCCCCAGAAGTCTGTATGTCCATCCCCTTCGTGCTGGTGGACGATTCCCTCCATAGCGTAGTTGTTGTTGACCCACGTCTGTCGGACATCGTTTCCCATTGCCTCTCCAACAAAGGCGGGAGAAATCTCAAGCAACCGAGAAAGACGCTCTGTGGTTTCAGGGTGAAACCACATGAATATGGGAACGCGGTCGACTGGTTTGCGTTCAAGTGCTGCGTGGACACGTTCTTTTGATGTCATAACGTCCCTATGAAATTCTAAATCCTAAATCTCAAAGAAACTCAAAACTGCAAATTCAAAACCAAAATCTTCTTTGAGGTTTCTTGTTGAGAGTTTTGAGCTTGTTTCGGATTTCGAATTTGCCTGTTTGGGGTTTCGAAATTCGGATTTCGTGTTTGGCCCGTACCCTCAGAAGCTTCTCGCGGTATGAATCATCGCCCGCAGATTCTCCGGCGGCGTCATCGGCGGGATGGCGCAACCCGCGTTGAGAACAAACCGGGGCTGATCCATAAACACAGTGAGGAGTTCGCGCGTTTTCTCTTCAACAAGTGCTGGAGTTCCAAGTGCAAGAACACCGCTTGGGTCAATGTTGCCAACGAAGACCGCGCGGTCTTTCATCTTGTCGCGGGCGAGCGCCGCATCGGTCCGGTAATCCAGCTCGAGGCCGTCGGAGCCGGTTTCGAGCATCTCGTCGATGATACGGCTCGTGTTGCCACAGATATGAAGGACGTACGGCAACCGGAGTTCATGAGAACACTGAACGATCTTCTGCTCGTACGGAAGCGCAAACGTACTATACATCGCAGGAGATATCAACTCCGGTCCGGCCGTGCTGTCCCCGTTGGATGTCATGTGGGCACCCGTCTCTGACATGAGGCGGACAAACTGAAGTGTCATCGAGGTGGAGTATTCAAGAAGTCGATGGACGAGTTCGTGCTGGCTTTCGTCTGCGAGGTCGAGCATCCACGGTTCCATCCCGCGAATCAAACTCGCTAGAGTAAATGGAGACTGATCACAGTTGCCGCGGATCAGAATTTCATTGCCAAAGTGCCTGCAAAGAATAGAGGTTGCCTCCAGCCAAACCTGAACGCCGCGATACTGGCGAATATCCACAGGCTCGAGGTCGCGCACTTCTTCTAGTGTCTGCAGACGAGGACCGATAGCGACTGAGGGTTGGTCAACGGGGGAGTCGATTGGAACACCGGCCGCGCCGGCCAATGTTACGGTATCGACATCAATCATGATCCCGTCATATTCGTAATTCTCTACCGCTTCGATAAATGCGCGGGCGATTTCCTGTGGATCGGAACGAAACGCCTCCATGGTGAGGCCGGCTTCACGCGCCGCCATCATGAAGTTGTGAAGCATGATCGGGACAGTATCGGGATGCTTGCCTTGGAAGGCCGCCATAATCCGCTGGTAACCGTTCATCGCCGCGTCCTTTCCTTTTGGAGAAGGTTGAGGAGAACAGCGACAAGAATGATCACACCACGCACAACGTGCTGCCAATATTCGCTGACGTTCAGGAGTGTCATACCATTCATGAGAACGCCAAGGAACACAACACCGACCATCGTTCCCCAGATTCGTCCTACGCCCCCCATGAGGCTTGTTCCACCGATGATGACGGCAGCAATAACATCAAGCTCCCAGCCCTTTGCCGTGGTAGCGGTTCCGGACATAATTTCGGAAGAAACCATGATTCCGCTCAGGGCTGCAAGGAACGCGGTGATGCCGAGGACCATCATTTTCACGCGGCTGACGTTAATGCCGCTGAGTCTCGCGGCCTCGGCGTTTCCGCCCACGGCATACACCGATCGTCCAAAGGCCGTATAGTTCATCAGGAACTGGAGAATGATGAACGTCAGTAAGAACAAAAGGGCGGGAAAGGGAATCCCGAAAATATATCCACCGCCGATGAAATTGTACCAGCCTGGAAACGGCGTGAGGGGGAAACCATTCGTGATCAACTCAGCGGCACCGGAAAGTCCGGTCATTAGTGCGAGCGTCGAGATAAAACTCGGTACCTGGTAGCGTGTCCGCATAAAACCGGTAAACACGCCAAGAAAAAAACCGATAATCAGTGCAAAAACAATCGCGATAGCGATCGCCAGCATGATTGGCAGGGAGGCCCATTCTGCAGAGAGTTTTTGCGTGACAAACGCCGTCAGACACGCGGAGAACGCGACCGCAGAACCTACACTGAGATCAATCTCTCCCGAAATGATAACCATCGTCATCCCAAAAGCGATAACCCCCTGCATCGACACATTGCGGAGGACGTTGAGAAGGTTTTCGGCCGTCAGAAATCCCGACGCTGTCACCGCCAACACAACACACAGCAGGACGAGAATAATTTCGAGGATCCCGTTGGTGAATAACGATTGAATTTTTGGATTGACGTTCATGCTTCCTCTTCCATACAGGCGGCAAACAAGTTCTCGAGTGAGAGTTCCGATGGCCGAACATCACTCACGATGCGACCCGCGCGCATGATTAGAATGCGGTGACAAATGTCCAGCAGTTCTTCCAGTTCGCTTGACACTACGACGCAGCTGATTCCGCGTTTGCTCATATCCCAGATGATCTGAAACATCTGCTGCTTCGCCTGCACATCGATGCCTCGGGTTGGTTCATCGAGAAGAACGAGGCGGGGATTTGTGTTGAGCCATTTTCCAATGACAACCTTTTGCTGGTTTCCGCCGCTGAGAAATGCGACCGGCGCGTCTGTCCTGTTTACCTTGATATCAAGTTCCCGGATATTTTTTTCGACCAGACGCTCTTCGCGTCCACGCGTCAAGAACCCGTGAGATGCAATACGATTGAAACTGGACATGCACAGATTGATGCGCGTGCTGAGGATCTGCACTAACCCTTGGTCTTTCCGGTTCTCCGGCGTCATGGCAACACCGAGTTCCTTCATCTGCTCAGGGCTTGTCGGTCGGACATGTTGTCCGGCGATGATCAGCTCACCGGAATCCGGGGGATCGGCCCCAAACATCGCCCTCAGGAGTTCTGTCCTGCCCGAGCCAAGCAGGCCGGCGATACCGAGAACCTCCCCTTTACTGATAGTGAAATTCACATCCTGGAAAGCCCCGGTTCTGCTCAAGGATCGGACTTCAATGAATGCCTCTCTCGGAACAGTCAAATCAGCAGGTTTGGAGCGTTGAACAACTTCTCCGAACATCATTTGAACAATTGCCGCTGGCGTTGCTTGATCTATGCCGATGGTTCCAACAAGTGCCCCGTTGCGGAGAACTGTCACTGTATCTGCGATTTCGTGAAGTTCTTGAAGCCGGTGTGTAATATAGAGGAGAACAACGCCACGCGTTTTGAGTCTCTTCAGAACATCAAAGAGGCATTCGGTCTCATGCTGAGCGAGGGCGGAAGTCGGTTCATCCAGGATGAGGATTGAAGGATCGTACGACATCGCCTTAGCAATCTCGACGACCTGCTGTTGTGCGATGCCCAACGTGCTTGCTTTCTCTCGTACATCGAGGTGAATACCAAGATCGGCAAGGATGTGCTCGGCGCGGGCAAAGACACGGCGCCAATCAATCACCGAGTTCCCGAGTCCGTTCTTTTTCGGCAGTCGGCCAAGGAGTATGTTCTCGGCAACCGTAAGTTCGGGGACAAGACTAAGTTCCTGATGAACGGCCACGATGCCGCGTTTGAGAGCATCGCGCGGTGAAAAGAGGGAAACTTCAAGACCATCAACAAGAATGGATCCGCGGGTGGGTTGTGTTGCTCCAGCAATGATCTTGACGAGTGTACTTTTGCCAGCCCCATTCTTCCCAATCAGGGCGTGAATCTTACCGCCGAGAAAGGAAACACTTACATCATCAAGAGCAACCGTACCGGGATACTCTTTGCGCAGGGAGCGTGTTTGCAGACTGTGGGCCGGGATGCTCATGCAGGAGGCAGCAGGGCTATTTGCTCAGTTCTTTGAGGCGTTCTTTGAATTGCCTGATCTCATCTGGCTTTTCCCTCGTCAGAAGAAATCCGGGCAAGGACACCTTCTTCTCAACTTTTTCGCCTTTCAGGACCTTGACCGCCGCTTCCACAGCCATCGATCCGATTTCAAATGGCCGCTGACCGGTGATTGCATGGAGGATGTTTGAATCATCGAGCAGGAAATCAGCAAGTTGCTCGCTCGTGTCGGTGCCGAAGACGGCAACCTTCCCTGCCTTGCCGGAGTTCTTGACCGCCATGACGGCTCCCACGGTTCCACCTTCATTGGCTGCGTATACGATATTCACGCCAGGATTGGCGGTCAGGACATCGCCCACTTTCTTAACGGCTTGTTCGGCGAGCCATGCGTCCTGCTCTGAGACGATCGTAACGCCCGGCAGTTTGGTAACCTCACTCTTAAAACCATTCGTCCGCATTGAACTCTGTTCCGGCAGCTGAGATTGAAATGCGATAATAGCTACTTTGGCTTTTCCGCCGAACTTGCTTTCGATGTACGCTCGGGCTGCTCGTCCGGTCGATGCGCCAATATCGAACTGATCGCTCTCAATCGACGCTGCAGCGAGATCGCTCTCGAGCGTCATGTTGTGAGTGACAATTGTGATTCCCTTTTGCCGCGCGCGTTCGAGAGCACTGATGGAGGATTTCGCGCTCAACGGCGCGATAGCGATTGCATCAACGTTGTTCGCAATGTAGGTGTTGATCAGCTGGTCTTCTTTATCGGGTTTGTTGGCACTGTTGGCTTCCAGCAGTTCGACACCATTCTTCTTTGCCGCATCGCGCATTCCGAAGAGAACAAGCCGGAAAAACTGATCTTCCTGAAAAACAATTCCCGCGATCCGCTTTTTCGCGGGCTCTTTTTGTTTGGTGCTGCAACCGTTTGGGATAAGACCAACCACAAGGAGAAGTGCCAGGAGTAAGGTTTTTCGAACCATGTCAGTGCTCTCTGTAATGACGGTGTGTCGGAATGACAAGTTCTGGTGCGTTGTTCGTGCGTAACCGGGGCTACTGCGTCAGTTGTTTCAGATGCTCTTTGAATTGCTTCACTTCCTCGGGTTTTTCCCGCGAGAGCAGGACCCCCGAAAGCGATACTTTCTTTTCAACCTGCTGTCCCTTCAAGACGTTGATTGCGGCTTCTACAGCCTTGAAGCCTAAATCAAATGGCCTCTGACCCGTAACAGCTTGAAGAACATGATCATCGTCGAGAAGGAAGTTCGAAAGCTGCTCGCTGTTGTCCGTGCCAAATACGGCGACTTTACCGGCCTTGCCGGCATTCTTTACGGCCATGACAGCTCCGACCGTTCCGCCCTCATTCGCCGCCCAGATGATGTCGACATGGGGGTTGGCCGTCAAGATATCCCCAACCTTCTTCACAGCCTGTTCGGCAAGCCAGGCATCCTGATCAGCCACAATCTTGACCCCGGGGAGTTTTGTGATCTCATTTTGGAAACCGCCAATCCGCATGTTGGCCTGTTCTGGTATCTGTGACCGCCCCGAGATAATTGCAACCTGGGCTTTGCCTCCAAGCTTGCTCTCAACGTACTCACGTGCGGCACGCCCGGTTGATGCCCCCAGGTCCGACTGATCGCTCTCGACAAAGGATGCCGGGGCGTCGCCCTCCACGGTGGTGTTGTACGTTACAATAACGATTCCCTTTTCATGTGCTCGCGTCAAAGCGCTTAACGATGCCTTCGCACTCAGCGGAGATATCACGATCGCGTCGACATTGTTCGCGATGTAGGTGTTGATCAGCTGAACTTCTTTGTCCGGCTTGCCGTCGCTGTTCGCTTCAAGCAGTTCCACACCGTTTTTTGTGGCAGCATCCCGCATACCAAAGAGGATCAACCGAAAGAACTGGTCTTCCTGGAAGACAATTCCTGCAATTCGCTTTTTGGGTTGTTCCTTCTGCTTTGTGCTGCAACCAACGAGCAACGCCAGGATGGCAAAGAGGAGAAAAGAGAAAACGATTTTCGCGCGCATCGGGAAGCTCTTTCAGAGTTCTTCAGTCAGATGGAATGGGTCGTTGCTCGGGCTTACAAAGAATCGCGTGATTCGATCTCAGTCCATGCTCCGCCTTTTGTTCGCTGCAGACCATTCGGCTTCAAACCGTACGGTTGCGGCAGTGCGGCATTTGAGAAATTCATGAACTCAAGCCGGTACGGAACGATCTTGATTAAGACATACTCACTGTTCTCCGGCCCGCCGGGATACATGTCGGTCCAGTACGCTCTCCAGTATTTCCGTTTCAATGCGGCGGTGTTCTCGAGAGCCGCAGTACCAACGAGCGTGACGTACGCCGTACTGCGGGGGTTGAGAAACGAGAGCGTCACATTGTTCTGCTTGAGAATTTCTCGGGCCTTCCGTGAATTCGGACTGGCGCCAAGATACACGTTGAATTCTGCGTCAGGCTCGAATGGGTGCATCAGCCGCGCATTGATCTCTCCGGAATCTCCATGCGTCATAAAGAAACAATAGTCCGCCTCTTTCATGATAGCTCGCACGATCTCCAACATCTTTTCGGAGTGTTGAACGCTCATATCCTCTGCCTTTCTTTATTGCGTAACGATTGGTAAGCAGTACGTTTTCTTCACAATTCTATTGAGTCCTCGCCGGCAAGGTTTGGCGGAACCTGTCGACGTGCAGACCGATCTTGTCAAAAGGAATTGGTTTGAACCCGAGCGCCACGGCAGGAGACGAATCTTTCAGCCGAAAATCCAGGCGCTGCAAACTCACAAATCCCGGGTCTGCCGAGAGAAATGTATTTCCTTTGAACTCCTGCTTGATTGCTTTGTCGGCATTTGTAAGGAGTACATAGCCATCTTTTGTATCAATATCCAGATAGTACGGGTCCCATCCCGTTTTCTCCTTTTCCAGCCGGCGGCAGATAAGGGAATCGGCAATCACATTGTCTTTCATGGTGACGATGGAAAAGTCGAAAGAATTGGCATCATAGATATCAAGCCATCGTCCCCCAGAGGAAATGTTACGGATGATCTTGTTCCCCTTGGGGAGAGCGGGATTTCCTTCATCCAGCGTCAGGAGCTCAGGGTATCGCGCGCTGTATGGCGCCTCACGATACTTGTATTCCTTTAATTGCTCGAACATCATTGGCTGGGTTCCATCAAAAAAATACCCCGCCCAGCTGAGTCCACGGGCATCCACGTGAACAGAGGGAAGGCAGTCTATGAAAATATTGTTCTCAATCGTGTTGTCGCGCCCGCCACCAATCATCGCTGATCGGCCGGACTTATAGAATACGTTTCCGAACACCGTGAACCCGCTTGCCCAATCGTCAAGATACACCGCCATCACTCCGTGGAGGCCGGGTCCGAGGAGGTGGTGAAAATAGTTATAGCGAATGACGTTGCCTCTCCAGGTCCAGTCGCGGCCCGTATGGAAAGCTCCAGCGTCTCCGGTTTCCTGGCAAACACGATACACTTCGTTGAATTCAATCAAATGATCGTTCCCCCGCAAGGTAATGGCCTCGTGGGGTGCATCGTGGATGAGATTATGCTGAACCCGCTGTCCCACCCCCTCGAGCAGAAGAGCATACTGCCCTGTTCTCATCCATGAGCTGTAATGATGAATGTGATTGTTCACCGCAAAATTCCCAGCGGGCACAAGAACCTTCCGATCCCCACCCTTCAGCCGTATTGCACCAAGGGAGAGTTCATAGAGATCACAACTCTGAATACCGTTGTCGCTTCCACCATCGATGACCACGGCATCGTTTCCCAGGAAACGAAATATGCACCCGGCGATAAGATTGTGGCTTCCTCCGGTGATCGTGACACCGTTCGACCTGCTGCGCTCGAAGATGAATCCGGAAAGCGTAAAAAAGGATGTGTTCTCAAGAGAGATCAACGGTTGATCAAGCAGAGAAACCGAAACTGACGCGCTCTCGATCGGTTCTGGCGGCCAAAAATAGAGGACCCCGTTCTTTCGGTCAAGATACCACTCGCCCGGCACGTCCAGCTCTTCGAGAATATTCAGGAAGTAGTAACGCTGGTTCTTTGTGTAACCGTACCAATGATGCGGCTCTTGAAGTGTAATCTCTTTTGCTACCGTATCAATCGACTGCACTTTTTGGTATGAATCACTCCAGTCCCATGTCCAGTATCCATGCATATAGATTTCGTTGTTACCAGACCATCGTTTTGGCCGGTCGCCATCGTAGGTGATTCGCCCGTAGTGTCTGCCAACAGGCACGCCGTCGTATCGCTTCTCCCGATCCAGTCCTTTATTGAAAAGCCGGCTTCCTGTCTGTGGAACATCCGCGATATGAAGCCACTCCGTGTTTGGCCAGCGGGCAAGCGTCATGCGGTTTCCCTTGAAGAACAGTTCCATCCCGGGATTTCCGCGCTGTAAAATCTCGCCAAAGTCTGAAATTCCTTGATCCCGGAGATTGGTCACGAGGATCTTCCCGCGGCCCCGCGCGTCTAATCTTTTCAGCACAGCCGGATCGGTGACCGGATGAAACCCTGTCACCTCTTTGCTTCCGACAAGTGTTGCCAATTCCCCCGGGGAGACTGTCCACTCGACGGGAGCATCGATCGTCCCTGAATCTTCTGCGGAGAATCGCAGCGTTCGGGAGAATGTATACGTTCCCTCCCGGAAAACCGCATTTACCCCGTCGCGCGGGAATGCTCCCCTCTTTTTCATTTCACGGACGGCGTCGCGGGCACGCTCGGGAGTAGCGAACGGCCCATCGGTAAGATTTCTGTTTGCAGAAGCCAGCGTCCCGGACCAGGAGTCATCTCCAACAGGAGAAACGTAGAGAATCGCAGGCTTGGTTTGTGCAGAGAGCATAGAAAGGAATGTGGCAATCGCCAGGATTGTGGCGAGGAAGCAGGCAAGTGGACGGATGTTCAAAAAAACCTCCCCGGGGAATTGTGCTGTGACGCTGCGTGGTTGTGAAGCGAATGTACAAGTTCTTGTGTGAGAGATGCAAGCGGAGGGAAGTCGATATTGAGAATAGGACGTGCTTCAGGCTACTGGTAAAAGAGGCACCATCCGGACTGTTGGCCGCCGTTCACGAAAAATCCCAGACTGTTGAACGCGACCCCTACTGGAGTTTAAACCACTCTCGAATGGTTTGTTGCAGCTTGGCGTCGCCTGACTTGTGTTGGTACTCGTTTGTATGTGAGTCGTAGTTGTACTCCTGCGCCCACTTGTCAGCATTCCGCCCGGTTTCTCGCAATGCGTCAATGATGTAAACAACCTCTTCCTCTGTTGTGGTCGGGTGAACGGAAAGTCGCACCCACCCCGGTTTTGTGGAGAGGTCCCCATCGCTGATTTTGTTGGTAATCAGTTTTGAAGTGTATTGGTCGACATGGAGCAGATAGTGACCGTACGTTCCAGCACATGAACAGCCGCCTCGAACTTGAATACCATACCTGTCGTTGAGTAGCTTGCCGATCAGATTGTAGTGTAATCCCTCGAAATAGAAGGAAAGAATGCCGAGGCGTTTCTCTATAGTATCCGCCAAGATCGTCAGCCCCGGAATTTCCCGCATTCCGTGGAAAAGCCTCTTTACAAGCTGTTCTTCTCGAAGCAGCATCTTCTCGGAGCCCATCTGCTCCTTGAGCTCAATTGCGAGTGCTGCCCTGATTGCCTGAAGAAACCCCGGCGTACCCCCGTCCTCACGTTCTTCAATGTCTGGTTTGTATTTATACTCTCCCCAGGGATTCGTCCAAAGGACCGTCCCACCTCCAGGCTGCTCAGGAGAGCGGAGATGGTACAAATTTGAGTCGAAGATCAACACCCCCGAGCCCCCGGGTCCACCAAGAAACTTGTGTGGGGAAAAGAAGATGGCATCGAGTTTTTCAGTTGGATCTGCAGGGTGCATGTTGATTGGCACATACGGAGCGGATGCTGCGAAATCGACGAAGGCCAGTCCTCCGTGCTCGTGCATGATCTTCGCCAAGGCATAATAAGGAGTCTGAATGCCAGTCACGTTTGAACAGGCGGTGAACGAGCCGATCTTCAACTTGCGGTTTCGATGCTCGTTCAGGAGCGCCCTGAGATCATCGATGTCCACGAGCCCCTCGCTGGTGGGTTTGATCACGCAAACGTCAGCGAGCGTCTCGTACCACGAAGTGTGATTGGAATGATGCTCCATGTGAGTGACGAACACAACGGGCTTCACCTCAGGCGGCAAGGAAACATACGGATCGATCTGTTCGGGAACCTTCAATCCGAGCATCCGCTGAAGTTTGCAGACAGCGGCCGTCATCCCAAAACCGGAGAATAGCAGCACATCGCTCGGTCCCGCGTTCACATGTTTCTTGATAATCTGATGAGCGAGGCGGTACGCCTGGGTCATCGACGTGCCGGTCACGTTCGTTTCCGTGTGGGTGTTGCCGAGGAATGGTCCAAACACATCACGCATCTTACCTTCGATCGGGTCGTACAGGCGCCCGCTGGCGGTCCAATCGGCGTAGATAATCTGCTTCTTACCGTACGGCGTTTGGAAAGGCTGATGATAGCCGACCGTATTACGGCGGAATGGCTCGAAGTATTCCTCAAGTTCCATCGCTGTGCGTTTAGATGTTGGCTCCATCATTTCAGTAACTCCCCGCATGTCTTCAACTCGTGAATGTCAGGATCCATACCCTGACACCTCCCCTGCAAAATGAAGCGCGAAATCCTAATATCGAAATCCGAAACCCTAAATCTCAAATCCGCTTCTTGGATCCCGCTTAATAGCGGATTCCGGAAGCGGGACAAATACAAAACTCAGAACTCAAAACGAAGCTTTGCTTTGAGGCTTCTGATGTAGAATTACAGGTCTTCCCGGTGTTTACTTCGTCGTCGGTGCGCGATGCACAAGCGTTGTGGATGCTTGATTGGTCGGGAGTATGATTATCTCCGCTATCTGTACGTGCGGCGGCCGCGACGCGCAATAGAGAACAGCATCCGCGACGTCGGCTCCGGTCAGTGGAGAGAGATTCTGGTAGACTGTTTTCGCCCGCTGTTCATTGCCTCGGAAGCGCACGGAGCTGAATTCTGTTTCAACGAGGCCCGGATCAACAGTGCAGACACGGATCGGTGTGTCAACAAGGTCGTGGCGCAAGCCCCGCGTCAAAGCATCGACGGCAAATTTCGTTGCACAGTAGACATTCCCGCCGGGATAGACCTCGTGGCCGGCTATGGAGCCGATGTTGATGACGGTTCCCTTTCCCCGCGCCACCATGCCGGGAATAACGGCACGGCTCACATACAGCAACCCCTTGATGTTCGTATCGATCATTTCTTCCCAGTCTTCCAGTTTTCCCTCGTGTAGCTTATCGAGTCCGCGGCTCAGTCCTGCATTGTTCACAAGCACGTCGATGTCCTTCCAGTTTGCCGGAAGGTCACGGACCGCCTTTTCCACCGCCGGCTGATTCCTCACGTCGAGCTGAATGGTGAACACCTCGGTGTCATGGACCCGATTGAGTTCCTGCGCGAGAGCTTCGATGCGCTCTTTGCGACGCGCCGCAATGACGAGCCGAGCATCGTGACGGGCGAATGCGTAAGCACACGCAAGGCCGATGCCGCTGCTCGCGCCGGTAATGAACACTGTTTTCTGAGAGAGATCGATCAACGGCATAGGATCCGAAGAGATTGTGGAATAGTCTGTGAGCTCAAGCGATGCTGTCGCATCTGATGTTCCTTAGCCTCCAATAATTCCGGAGATCAATAACACAGCGCTGAGGATGATAAGCACAATGGACGTCGTCCATCCGATCACATTCTGATAGCGCTTGTTTATGTACTCTCCCATGATCTCTGTCTTGTTGATGATCACCATCATGCAGATGAGCACCACGGGGAGGAGAATGGCGTTCAAGACCTGCGTCCAAATTGTAATGGCGATCAAGGGAGCGTTCGGAAGCAGAATGATGCCGACAGCGATCAACATCGTGAATGTAAACAATGCATAAAATTGAGGGGCGTCGGAGAACTTCTTGTCAATGCCGGCCTCGAACCCAAATGCCTCGCAGATGAAAAAGGCGGTTGCCAACGGCAAAATGGCAGCAGAGAACACCGAGGCTACGAACAAACCGAACGCAAAGACCTGGGAAGCAAGGACTCCGGCAAACGGCTTCAGCGACATGGCGGCGTCCTTTGCCTCGATAATCTGTATGTTGTTGACGTGGAGCGTCGCGGCGCACGAAACAATAATAAAGAACGCAACAACAACAGTGATCACGCAACCGACGACAACATCCCATACCGTGTACTTATAATCAGCAATCTTGATTCCCTTTTCGATAACGGAGGATTGCATATAGAACTGCATCCATGGGGCCACCGTCGTTCCCACCAATCCCAGCACTGTGGTGATGTAAGGGGTATCCCACTGAACGGTGGGTGCCAGCATCGCTTTTCCGATCTCACCCCAATTCGGTTTGGCTAGAACCGCCGATATGATATAGGAAAGAAGGAACACACTGAACAAGAGAAAGATCTTCTCGGAGATCTTGTAATTTCCCTTGACCACAAGAACCCAGACAGCGATGGCAGCGAGTGGCACGGAGATGTTCTTGTCGACATTGAAAACCATCAGGCTTCCCGCAACACCCGCAAACTCCGTCGCGGTATTGCCGATGTCTGCGATCAACAGTAAGACAAAAATGTAGAAGGTAATGCGAACACCAAAGTTTTCGCGGATAAGATCGGCCAATCCCTTGCCAGTGACGATCCCCATGCGTGCATTCATCTCTTGTACCGTCAGTAGCGCGATGAACGATGGCAGAAGCGTCCAGAGTAATCGATATCCATAGTTTGCTCCGGCAACCGAGTATGTGGTGATTCCGCCAGCGTCATTGTCGACGCTCCCCGTGATGATGCCCGGTCCCAGCACGCTGAGAAAAATCAGCAGGTTGCGGAACATCGGCCGCTCTTTCATTCTTTGGAGGAAGGTCATATTATCCCTCGGCCGCCTGTTTTACCTTGGGGAACACTGCGTCGAGCGTGTCACCGATAGTGATGAAACCCTGAAGCTTGTCATTGTCGTCAACGACAGGAATAGCATCGAACTTGTACTTGAAGAAGAGTTGTGCCATTTTCTTGATGCTGGAATCAACCCGCACCGAGACGATATTTCCCCGCATGATCGTGGCGATAGGCGTTGTTCCCTTTGTCGAAAGCAACTGCCGCAGCGTGACGAGTCCTTTGAGCCGCTCCTCCTCATCGATAACGTAAATGTAGTAGAGAAGCTCCGCTCGTTTCGTCTCCTCCTTCACGATCTTCATCACTTCCCGGACGGTCTGTGTTTCCCTGACAGTGACGAAGTTGGTATTCATAATACTCCCAACACCGGAAGCGGACATTCTGGAAAGTTCATGAATCTCGTCAACCCGTTCTTGGGTCAGAAGGGCAAAAACCGCCTCACGTTTTTCCGCGAGAATTTCGTCCAGCAAATCGACGGTCTCATCCATCTCCATTTCCGTTATGATGCTCGCGAGGTGGTCGTTGTCCAGCGATTCCGCAAGCTGGACGCGAAGATTCATCGGCATCTCCTGAAGTGTTGCAGCGGCGATGGCGGGGCTGATCGACTCAAGAAGCGACGTTCGTTCATCGGTGCCGAGGTCTTCGAGGATGTCCGCAAGATCGGCAGGGAGAATGGAAGACAACTTCGAAGAGTCCGGCCTTAAGACGACAGAGCCGTTGACGTTGGTAGCAGTCGTCGGTTGTACGTTTTTCCATGTCAAGAACTTATCGTTGATCTCGCGCGCAAAGAACCAGTTGAAAATGGGATTGATCACGTTCAGCCAGCCGAGTCGCCGCAGCAACCCTTTGAAACCGATATCGATGTGCACAAGCCAGAGATTGGGGTTTTCCTTTGAGGAATTGTCAATGAGCAATTGCAAATCGTTCACGCGAACCAGCTTATAGCCTGACGTAGATATGATCTGCTTGTCGAGAAAGGTCTTTTTCAGCAGAATCTCATTCTCGATTGACTCTGAGGTGGTCTGATCGACTTCAACTGGATAATCGACCGTGACATGCTTTTTGAAGACCGTCAGCCGCACGTGATTCCATGGAATGTACACAGGGTCCAGTGAATCCTTCATGAGAGCGATGATGGCTGTGATTTTTGGATAGACGTGACTTGTGCGCGCGGCAAGGTCAACAATCCTACCTATTTTCACTCCGCTTGTGGCGTTGAAGATCGGCAGATGCAAGATCTCGGACAGATAGATGAAATTGAAATTGTCGCCGCTCATGGAATGGCCTTTGAATCCCTGAAGTTGCTGGAAGATACCACGAAAGATCGAAAAAGTCTATGAATTCCCGGGAGAAGGTGCCGGAAAACTCACTGGACTCGGGGAGGACATGCAACACTCGGGGTTGCAGAGAGCCGCGCGCTCTTCACTCCGTCAGGATGGTTTGCATCGACCTGTGGCAGCGCGGTCGGATGGTTCTAGAGCCTGCCGCGAAGAATTTTCCAGCGGTCGATAACCTCGTCGCCGCGAACAACGGAGTAGTGGTCGAAGTTTGCAGCCGTCAGGCAGGAATGGTGTTCGAGGACCCGGATCTTGTCTCCGATCTTGAAGTTGTCAGCAATGGTTCGGGGGTTTGAGATCAGCACTTTCCCGTGCTCCTGGGAGAGGATTTTCATATGCACGTGGGGATGAAGGCGCTTGCGTTCATAATCCTCAAACACGATACCAATGTCCATGTCGTTGCTGATATGAGTTGGGCCGAGGTCTTTCGAAAGAGCGAGAGCCCCAGAATCGGTAATAAAGTACGAAGCACCGGCTTGATGCGAAACGACCGTCGCCATGATACTGAGCGCACAATCAGAGACACCGCACATTCCGAGCATCACTTGGGTATAATCATAAAAAGCATAGTTTCCGGGCCGCATTTCGCTGACACCTTCAAGGTTTTCAATGACCGACATGGTAGGTGTTGAGCCAACACTGATCATGGGAACCTTGTAACCGCGGACTCTCATCCGCTCGGCGAATTCCACCACCACATTCCGCTCCTGCTCGGCCACCGCTAGAACCTCGTCGCGGTTGTGGGCCTCGTACGAATGCCCGGCGTGAGTGAGAATGCCATCGAAAATAATATTTCTGCAGTCATTCAGCACGCGGATGAGCTGCTCAGCGAACGGAGACTTCGGGTCAACGCCTGCACGGTGGTAGCCGCAATCGACTTTCAGCCAAACGTGGAAACGCTCGTTGCCTGACCGTTCGATAGCCTCCAAACGGTCAACCATTTCCATGCTGTCGATAACGAGACGAACCGTAGCTTTCTCGTTGAGTTCGACAACACGATCGACGTGCGCCGGAACGAGAGGAAATGCCCACGTAATGTCGTTGAACCCTGCAGCAATAAATTGTTCAAGCTCGTAGACAGTCGAAACCGTAATGCCGCGTGCACCCAACTCCAATTGATGATTCGCAATCTCGATGCATTTGTGTGTCTTGATATGAGGCCGCAGCGTGACACCAAGCGAGTTGGCGCGATCCTGCATCCTTGTGAGATTTCGTTCGAGAATCCCATGGTCGATAAGGATTGCCGGAGTCACCAAATCATAGATCGATGTGGGTGTTCGCATAGGGTTTGATGCGTGAAGGCCTCGCCCGCGGCGCGGCCTTGATACCAACAACATGTGCAGAAATGCTCGCCAATCCCTCTGGCGACACAAGTCTGTGATTACGTCCTCATCACCAAGATGGCAGAACCCGGCGACAACGTTGATGGCGAGCGCACACACGCATGGAGAGTGCTGGCAAACCACACGTTAGCCGGGGAGGGCGCCTCTGGTAGGCAGAATGTAATGTTCCTTCGGTAGAAGGGCAAGGCGGGGGTCGTCGCAATTGAGCAAAAACAAGGTCGCCTCCGCGGCGACCTTTGGGGATGAGCTAAAAAGGAGAATGCTATTCAAACCACGAGACAACCTCAAAGTTGCCCGTCGTCGGAAAGAACGGCGGAGCGTCGTTCATCAGGCGATCGTCGTAGTATGTGCCCCCCGGCTGGAAGCCGTGTATGACTGTCGGATTCTGGCCGCCGGAAAAGACGCCCGTGTAGCCGCCGATGTTCTGGATCATGCCGCCAACCGTGATCATCTTTCCTTCGACCGGGCGCGTGTTGTAGTTTTCAGCCCAGAGGCCATCGGTTCGTGAGAATATGGACCCCATGAGGGTAAAATCGTTGTTGGGACCGCGATTTGCGGGAACGTCACTGATATAAAGTTTGTCTTCGGCGCAGAGTCCGAGCATGTCGGTCGAATAACCGGACCGCGGGTCAGTATTGTACGTGATATCTCCATCGATCCAGACATATTTCCTGGCGCCAACAGTCACTCTGCCGTTCAGCACTCCCTTGATGTGCAAGTTGTTCTCATTGCACCAGACGGCACCGTTTGGAGCAAATGTTGTGAGGGGCTCGATCGTCCAACCGCCGCCACTCCAGTCGGTATTGCCATCAATTCTCCATTTCACATTTCCGTTTGCCAAGAACTCTATGAAGACCGGCTGGTTTCCGGACATCTGAAGCCACTTGCCGCCGGAGTTCGCCGCCGTCTTGAGAGGAGTGAGGTCCGATGGAAGAGTGACATTCACACCGTTGTCATACCCCCCCTTGAACACTGGATGTGCTAGCCCCTGGTAGTTGTTGATACCGTTCAGGCTGGTAGCGCGTTGCATGAACACGGGATTGCCGGCCACGTTCAGGAAATTATTGCAGTGGAATGGTCCCCAGATGGTGTCGCCGGTGATCCAGTACCCGTTTTGGTCTGTGACGCTGTAGTAGTTGAATCTTGAGAAGCTGCTTGGTTGGAGGACGCAGGCCACAACGCTGGTGGTGCCTGCAAATGTGCCTGTAGACGTCATCTTCACCTGGTTGCCCCCAAGGTCTACCACTTGGACGCTGAAGGTGCCGCCGCCAAAACTCTTGTTGGAGAACCCAGCACGCCAGAGCGGATTTTCGAAGATCGCTCGGGAGGCGAGGTTCATGCCAGCTCCAGCCAGGCTGTGGGCCATAGCTGAGTTGTTGTAGTACGTGTAGTTTTCCATCGCTGAGTTCGAAACATTGGAAATGTTCGAACCGATCATCATCAGCGCTGTTGTAAAACCTAAAACCATAATCAGTGCAGACCGACCCATACCGCTTCACCCTCCTACCGGTGCAATGATTATGTATCGCGATACGCTAGGTTTCTGGACTACCTCCCGTAGTCCGTCAAAGCAAAGAACCTATTTTGCGCGATATCCCCGATTTCGACAAACATGGGGTCCGCTATGTTAAACCACGAAATTACCTCAAAGTTCCCGGTTATCGCAGTACGTGACACCCGGTACAAAGCCGTGAATGGCAAAAACTGCTGCACAATGGGTACACAAAGAAAGGGCAAGCGCGGCGCTCATCAGTCCTTGGTGGGATTGACATGCACTTGGCTTGCCCTACGGTGTATGTTGCGCTAAAACCCTTGAATTAGGTCTTTCTCAGGTATAGAGGATGACTTCTACTCAAACCACGAAACCACCTCAAAATTCCCTGTCGTTGGGAAATACGGTGGAGCGTCATTCAGCAGCCGATCGTCATAGTATGTACCCCCCGGCGTGAAGCCGTGAATGATCGAACTACCGGAAAACACACCCGTGTACCCGCCGATTTTCTGTATCTGCCCCCCAACCGTTGTCATTTTTCCTTCAACAGGGCGAGTGTTGTAGTGTTCCGCCCAGAGACCGTCTGTCCGTGAGAATATGGAGCCCATGAGGGTAAACTGATTGTTGGGACCGCGGTTTTCGGGAACGTCGCTGATATAGAGCTTCTCGTCAGCACAGAGTCCGAGCAGGTCGTCCGAGTAACCGAGCCGTGGGTCTGCAGCGTACGTGAGATCTCCGTCGATCCAGACAGTCTTCTTGCAGCCAACGGTCACCTTTCCGTTCAACACTCCCTTGATGTGAAGGTCTTTCTCCTGGCACCAGACTGCGCCATTCGGAGCAAACGCTGTAAGAGGCTCGGTCGTCCAGCCGCCTCCGCTCCAGTCAGGATTGCCGTCAATCCTCCATGTTACCGTCCCATCGGCGTTGAACTGTATAAAGACCGGCTGATTTCCAGCCATCTGGAGCCATTTGCCATTCGTTGCTGCTGCGTTTTTGAGCGTATCAAAATCACCCGGAAGGGTGACATTCACACCACTGTCATATCCCCCCTTGAAAACCGGGTGGGCGTTATTGTAGTTCCAGATCCCGTTCAAACTCGTCGCACGCTGCATGAACACAGGGCTGCCGCCATTGGTGTAGGCCACGTTCAGAGTGTTGTTGCAATGGAATGGTCCCCAGATAGTATCACCGCCGACCCAGAACCCGCTCTGGTCTGTGACGCTGTAGTAGGTGTACCTCGAAAAGGTGCTTGGTTGGAGCACGCAAGCTACAACACGTTGGATGCCGGCAAACGTTGATGTCGATGTCATCTTCACCCTGTTACTACTTCCAAAGTTTGCCACCGTGACGTTGAACATGCCGCCGCCAAAACTCTTGTTGGAAAAGCCGTTGCGCCAGAGTCGATTCTCAAAAATTGACCGTGACGCGAGGTTTATGCCAGCACCTGCTATGGCGTGTGCCATGGCGTTGTTGTTGTAGGCTGTGTAGTTTTCCATCCCCGCGTTGGAGACTTTGGTGATGTTCGAACCGATCATAAGCAGGGCTGTCGTAAAGCCCAAGACCATAATGAGTGCTGATCGTCCCATGGTGTACTCCTTTGTCTATCTGTTTCGCAGGTTGCGCGATGCGAGCCGGATTTGTTTCCAGTATACTTTGAAGTCTTCCGAAGCCGACGTGCTGTCACGGTATTCAATCTGTGTCATCGGCGCAGGACTCTCAAGCGAAACGTTTATTTCCAATGTATAGATGAGCTTTGGATCCGCGATGGGAAATGGGAGAGTATCGCCCAGGGCGTCGTAATAACGAAGAGCAAACCGCGTGACGCCAAGATTCCAACCCGTTGCCGTGTTTCCATTGACCACGCGATAAAGGGGTTTTTCGCGTGGGTTGTTCGGGTTGCCACCAATGGAGCCTGTGTAGTACCAGATGGTATCAACAATTCCATCACCAAATTCGGTTGGAGCCGGACTTGCCGGAATGTCTGTGAGGAATTTGATGCTCACGGAATCCGCGTACACGATGGCAATGTTCGGTGGACTGATCTTGGTGAAGTCTTTGCAGTAACCGATCTTTCGGAAATCGGCTTCAACAATGTCGACCAGCGCAACCATTCCTTGCTGAAGATTGAGATTGTTCTGGTAAATGGCATTTGTCTCGATGGCCTGAGCGTTCAGCCGCAGCGCCATCAGCAAGAGCATGCCTCCGATGACCGTCGATGTGATGATGTCGAATATGGTGGTGGTTCCCATAGATCACCTGAATGACCAGTTACTGAAGAGGTATGACATCTGAAGCGTGTCTTGTGAAGCGCGTCCCCTGACGTAGACGGTAAGCTTCTTCATCCACGTCCTGTAGGCCCTGTACGTATTTGGATTTGAGGTATCGACATAGCAAACTTTGGCCCACCGTAGAAATATATCCACATCCGGGATCACGACCGTGTCAGCCCTCACGATGATGCTATCTCGCGAGGGGCCACCCCTCATCCAGTTGTAATCGTCGAAATCATTGTAATCGGGACGAAGCTCACCCACCTCCGGGCCGAGCGAATCGTACGGCGTGAGCTGAGTCAGGTATTGAGGGAAGCCGACCAGGGAATACCTGTCGAACGCCTTGCCGCGGGCCTCTTCAAGAAGGGATGTCGCAAGCGATACACCGAAAAGTCCGATCTCGGTTTGCTGGAGAACAACTCCGTGCTGCAGGAATGTCCTGTTCACGCTGACGACGTTCGTACCCAGGAGTACGATGGCAACGATGGTGAGAACAGTCTGGCCAGTGCCCATGCGAATCTACCTTTCTTCCAATTCTTCACAGCGGATGTTGGCGAAGTAACTGTCCGACGGACATACGCCTAATGTTGCAATTAAATTAGTTGATTGGTGATAGAACATCAAATGACCCTTGTCACTTTCGAGAATTTCTGCGACGTTGGGTGAATTCACTACAAGCTTTGGATATACATCTCAATTGACGTACCAACGCGGTTTTGTCGTGTATTCCTGGGGTTTCCGAAAGTTTCGGAACGACGAAAAGACGATTTTCCTTTTTGGACAGAAAGAAAACGAGACATGTCTCATTATGTAACAAAGAGAATACCATCGAAATTCCCAAGATCTTTGGCAAGCCGGGAAGCCCGGCGTCGAACTGTAAGCACATTACGTTTCCCCAAGCTCTTTTCCAGGGCACTTCCAGAACAAGCCCCCCTTGATCTGGTTCTCTATGGTCGACAAACAACGGCATCAAAGCGGAGAAAATCTCTGGTGCGTTTGCGCGTGATGTCGATAAGATCTTCACAACAAATGTTGATCGGTTCTTCGCGAACCTGGAACGCTGAGCCGATTGTAAGCAACAGCCTTCCCCGACATAGACAACTGTTGGCAAGGACGTCTATGCTACGATGTTTGATCGCTAAGCGGAGAACGCGGGACCTCCCCATCTTTCATCTGCCGTTTGCCAGCGCTGTAATCTCCGATCATTCCATTGGGTCCGATCTGGACAAGCGAGCAAGACGTATTTTTCCCGGCGATAGTCCTATTATAGATATGGTTCGCCGCTACGTCCAGCTCACATTTCATGATTGGGTGTCGGTCGATTGTATGCATATCAGAAAAGCCACCCTCTGAGTTATGTGGTTTCTTCTTGAAAACGATCTTGCGCCCGCCCTTGATGAACCGCAGACTCTCCAGAACCGCAATGTCATCACAGGTTCCGAATTGCTGAGATCGGAAACGTGCCCGCTGAACCATTGATGCTCCGCGTAAACCGCGGGCATCGAACAGACCGGGGCTAACATCTTTGTAGAGAGCGCTCGACGAGGTCGCAACTCATAGCAGCACACTTCGCCTGAACGAAAGGCGCGAACAATGTGTCATCCTACTGCAGCACGCATGCCCGGTTAGACCATCCTGGAGGAAATTGGCACTGCAAACACCGTCAACGCGTACAAGCTGCTTTATTTTATTAGAGAACATTCTTCCCCCTGGCCACCCTCTCCCATCATATCAATGCGGACGATATACGGCTGCCGCCTCTGTGATCCGTCGAGAAGCAGATGGAAATGTGGCATTTCGATGCTGTAGAGATAGTAACATTCGTTGGACTGATGAAAGTGAGTATAACTCGTCAGTGCGGCGGCGCCCTGCATGAGCTCAAGCAATGAACTATCTGTGAATCGTAAAACGGCGATGCGAGGGAAATGCTTTCTGCGGAAACAGGTTGTGAAAGCCCTTCTTGTGCAATTGCCTCGAAGGTGACAGGGACAAGCAAGGACATTGGGAGCGATGTTTGTATATGCAGAAGTGAGCTGGTGTCTGTAAGGAGTGGAGATGGGCGCTGAGCTCATCGAGAGACTGAACGAGTCGACGACTCCTATCCTCCGTTGCGGTGAAGCGCGGGGGCACTAACCGCCTCGGATCAGAGCGCTAGACTATTGCTGGACGAGGGCGAGCATTTCGCGAACAGCGTTGTCGAGTCCGACAAATAAGGATCGCACAATGACAGCGTAGCCGATACTCAATTCGTCGATTGCTGGAATCGCGGCAATGGGTCGGACGTTTAAGTAATCGAGACCGTGACCGGCATTGACGCCAAGGCCGAGGGATTTGGCGTGAGCTGCGCCTCGCCGTATTTGTGCAAGCAATTCATATTGTTTGTGAGTGTCCCGCGCCTCGGCATATTCACCCGTGTGGATCTCAATCATGTCGCTGCCAATTTCATGAGCGAGGTCAATCTGTTCGCGAAGCGGATTGATAAAGAGGCTGACAGGGATCTTGTGCTGATGGAAGGTCTTGATGACCCCTTCAAGTTGGTGCTTGTTTGCTCGGACATCCAACCCATCTTCGGTTGTCAATTCTCTGCGGTGTTCGGGGACGAGGGTAACGAAATCGGGAGCAATATCGAGTGCTATTCGAACAATCTCGTCGGTGGCTCCCATTTCGAGGTCAAGTTTTCCTTTGATCGATTGACGGAGCGAGCGCACATCGGCATCCCGGATATGGCGCCGATCTTCCCTGAGGTGACAAACGACACCGCTGGCGCCAGCAGCCTCGCAGATCCGAGCCGCCTCCGTGGGGTCAGGTTCGGTTCCACCGCGGGCATTCCTAAGTGTGGCAATATGATCTATATTAATGGCCAGACGCATTCAATCCTCGCAACGATGATTACAGTAGTCCCAATATATCAAAATTCGCACTCTTTGGAAATCCCTCAGGATTCGAACAAATATGGGTACTCCCTGAAGCATGGACCGCAGAAGTGTGGTGGCAGCGTCGCAACTTTTCTTCAGAAAACAGCGTAGGTTTGAGTAGGTCTATCCTCAATATCTCTTCAAGGTGACACCATGAAACTCTTCTCCAGATTCTCGTTGGTAGTTCTCTTCACCATATTCTTCCTGGCCGCTACGGCTGCACAATCGAAGAAAAACGATACCCCTTCGACAGACAACCGAGAAAGTGTTGGGCAACGCATCGGGTCTATTGTGGAAGATGTGATCAATTCGATTGAGAAAACATTTTCAGGGCGGCTTGAGGACAATTCTTCCAGGAAGAGCTCAGGCGCTCTCGTCCGTACTAAAACATTGCCGACCGACGAGATAGACTTCACCGCTGATGAAGACACGAGCGTTACCTACGAAGGCAACACGATCATAGAGAAAAGGGACACGGTCAACTCGAATGTGGTTGTCAAAGCTGGAACCCTGACAGTGTATGGCCGCATCAATGGCGACGTGCTGGTCATTGGCGGCGACCTGAGAATCAAAGACAACGCATACATCAGCGGAAACGTGAAGGTGATCAATGGCGAAGTACTGAAAGATGAAGATGCAGTCGTCGTCGGCTATGTCGACAAGAGCAGCTCGCGGAAAGAGAAAGCGTATCGCGAGGAGACGAAAGATTTTCGCAAAGCGTCCACCCGGTTGAACGCAACCTGGGTTCCCGAAACCACAAATCTTGATAACTTCATTTTCCGGTACAACCGCGTTGAAGGTCTTTTCCTTGGGCTAGGATCCGAGAAGCGGTACTATTGGGATGGTCAGAAACTCTACAGCGCGTATGGATCCTTCGGCTATGGATTCAAATCGCACAACTGGCGCGGCAACCTGGGATTGAGCAGACAATTTGCCTTCGACGATGGACAACTGTTTGAGGTTGAGGTCGAAGGACACAGCCTGACCGATTCGAAAGAAGACTGGCTGATTGGACTGGGCGAGAACACGGCGGCAGCGTTTTTCATTCATGAAGATTTTCGCGACTACTTCCAGCGGAGTGGATTTGGTGTGAACGCGGGATATGCAGTACAGCAGGACTATCTGACGGGTCAAGTGAAAGTCGGTTATCTGTCGGATGAATACCGATCGATGACGAATCAAACCGAATGGTCGCTGTTTGGTGGCAACAAGGTTTTCCGGTTGAATCCTTTGATCGACGAAGGCATGATGAGAAGTGTCGTGGCGTCGGCTGGCGTGAGCACGGTGACCACGACGATCTATGGTCCGGAGGGGTGGAGCATTCTTGCGACTGCGGAAGGTGCAAAGAAAAGTCTGAGGAGCGATTTTGAGTTTAACCGGTATGTGGCCGATATCCGACGATATCAACCATTGGGGCGGTACGACAACCTCAATGTTCGTGCGCGAGTTGGTAGCTCGGATGGTGTGCTTCCCATCCAGAAAGCGTTCGATATAGGCGGATTGGGGACGCTACCGGCATTTCCGTTCAAAGGGGAGACGGGGAACAGAATGCTGCTGCTGAATGCAGAGCTTGTCATCAACGGGGATTTCCTTGGGGACATCTCCTTCTGGCCAAGTTGGTTGTTGCGGGAAATCAACTTTGTTGCTTTCTCAGATGCAGGACTTGTTCGTACGATGCCTGCAACCGCGCGATGGACAGAGGGATTTGACAACATACGCTTCTCAGATTTTCAGCACGATGTTGGTGTGGGAGTTGGAACACGCAGCGGGTCGTTCCGGGTTGCGTTTGTGTGGAGGACGGATCACAGCGAACCCGCGCGTCTGGTTCTGCGGATCGCGCGTCCATTCTAAGAGAGACAAAAACCTCACCGTATGTCAAAAGGTCGGATGATGAATCCGACCTTTTTTGTCCCCCGGCAGATCAGTGATTTCACGCAGAAGTTACCGCTTCCATCGACGTAGTCGAAAAAGTATCGTTTCTGGTGCGCTTTAGCGAATTTCGCACTATCTTAAGCTTGTGGCCGCACCCGGGAGTCAAATGCAGTTGAGAATATCCCTCAGCCACACCCCCATTGAGGTTACCATGTTGAAATCACTTTACTAGATTGCCGGTATGAGCACTGTTCTTTCAACCGCCTCGGCGCAGACAAATTCGGCGCTTGCTCGGGAACTTTTTGACAAGTACGAGAACTTCAAAATGTCCGCTATCACCTCTCGCCGTTTTTCCCAGGCGGACATGCTCAAATGGCTCGATCCGCTGCGAGACCAAAAACTCTTTACCATGACACCGGTTGGAAGGTCAGCCGAAGGGCGAACCATTTCCATGCTGAAAACGGGAGCTGGAAAAACCACCGTCTTTCTCTGGTCGCAGATGCATGGTGATGAATCGACAGCGACGATGGCGTTGATGGATATGCTGAAGTTCTTTTCGCAGGAACCCGACCACATCGTCACGCAATCGATTCTGGATAAGCTCAACCTTCTGATCATCCCTATGCTGAATCCGGATGGTGCTGAACAATGCCAGCGGCGCACCGCACAATCGATCGACATGAACCGGGATGCACTGGCGCTTCGAACACCGGAAGCCCGAATTCTGAAGGAAACCCGCGACACCTACCGGCCGCACTTTGGGTTCAACCTGCATGACCAGGATTCAAGATACTCGGTCGGCGAAACACGAAATGTCAGTGCGATCGCGCTCCTTGCTCCGGCCTTCGATGAATCGCGCGCGGACAACAATGTCCGCAAACCTGCCAAGAAAGTGGCGGCGACCCTTGCGTCCATACTTCATGAGTTCATCCCAAATAATGTTTCCAAGTACGATGATGCATTTGAGCCACGCGCATTTGGTGATAACATCCAAAAATGGGGAACGAGCACGGTGTTGATCGAATCCGGAGGATGGCCTGGGGACCGGGAAAAAATGTTTATCCGGAAGCTCAACTGCGTGGCGCTCTTGACCACGCTTCACAACATTGCAGTGGACCAGTGCGAACATGCCGATGTGAACGAGTATGAACACCTCCCGTTCAACACAAAATATCTCTACGATATTATTCTGCGGAACGCACAGTTGAAGGCAAGCGATACGGTTCCCTCGGTTACGGTGGATGTTGGCATCAATATTGACGAAGAGTTCAATTCGCGGACGAGGAAAATCGAATCCATCGCAAAGGTTGTCGATATCGGTGACCTTCGTACGTATGGCGCCCTTCGCGATGTTGATGTGCGTGGGGCGCTTGTTGACGGGACTGAAATCAAAATGGACCAGCGAATCGCTATGGAAAAAGTGGATTCGATTTTGAAAAAGAAATGACTCTGCGTGTGCATTCGCGTGAGTCTTGCACGCGGAAAGAGTTTTTGCTAAGTTGATGTAGATTCATCCACAGACCGCATCTCCTTCCGGTGGCAAGGAGGGGATTGCCTGCCGAAAGCCTTCGAGTCGGAACTCCAGGTGAAGCTTTCGTGTTCCAACAGCAGGTCGCCTCTCTCTTCGTGTGTGACAGCCGGGTGATGATTTCAGTATGGTGAAGAGTAAAGGCGATCGATGGCTTCACTGAAACAGCCAGTCGTTTCTCGCGGAACGAAAAAGAGGCACACGGAATTTGAGGCGGAAGCATTGCCTCACATGGATGTGCTATACAACTTCGCACTGCGGACCGCGGGTAACGAAGATGACGCACGAGATCTTTTGCAGGAAACGTATCTCAAGGCATACCGCTTCTGGGATAAGTATGAGAAGGGAACGAATATTCGTGCGTGGTTGTTCAGGATAATGAAGAATTCGTATATCAACCGATACCGGAAAGAAACAAAAGAACCGGACAAGGTTGACTACGACGACATCGAGAACTTCTACAATTCAATCCGCGCTCAGTCGACTGATCCCAACGATCTCCAGCAACAGCTGTACGGAAATCTACTTGGTGATGAGGTAACGAAGGCGCTTCAGAGCCTTCCGGACGATTTTCGAACTGTTGTTATTCTGTGTGATATTGAAGGGCTGACGTACGAGGAGATCGCGGAATTCATCGAGTGCCCTATTGGTACCGTTCGATCACGATTGCATCGAGGACGGAAACTGCTGCAGGAGACGCTATATGAGTATGCAAGGCAGCAGGGGATCATTAAAGGCGACTAGGGAGGATAACAGAGTTCATTGTTATCCAGTTTTTTGAGGTGCTCCTGTGGACTGTAACAGCGTCCAGCAGCATGCTGGCAGTGCGATTGATGGATTTCTTGCGAAAGATGTAGAAAACGAGTTTCAAGCTCACCTTGAGCGGTGCCGACCTTGCCGCCAAGAGGTTGCGCTGGAGAAACTGTCGAAACAGTTGGTCCGGCGCTACGTTTCGTTGATCCCCACACCTCGAAGTATTCAAACTCTCATTCTCTCCGCCCTGCATCAGGAGTATAACGTCGCCGGATCACCGGATGATTCCTGGATAACGAGGGTCAGCCGGTTCCGTGTTCTTATTCCAGCATTGGCAGGTGGAGCTGTAGCCGCTGCATTCTTCCTCATGGTCGGTACTCCGAGCGATCGGGCATTACGCATGTCCGCGCACACCGCAGAAAACGACATCATCCGCCAGTCCTTCGAAACCTTCGCCCTCTTGAAGTCCGGTCAACTTGTTCCGTCAATGGTCTCGTCAGTACCCGAAAGTGTGGGCGGTTTTTTTCAGAGAAGCTCTCTGCAATTCGGAGTTCAAATTCCGAACATCCGCGGGTCCGACTGGTGTGGCGGTACTGCTTCTGACAACAAGGGTGTGCAGCAGGCGCACCTGCTCTACAAACTGGGTGATGAATGGTTGTACGTCTGCGAAATGAGCGACGATGACGCCATAAGCGGAACCCAGCTCTCTCTTCCACCGGCTGCGAAGATCGCACTCACCAGATCAGGATGGTACACTGATCCGATGCACCCGAACTGCAACGTGGTAGCCTGGAAAAAGGACGAGGTGGTGTGTGTTGCGGTTTCGACGATGGAAAAAGAACGACTTCTTGCCCTCTTGAGCCCCCCGACAAATCTTCCCAGACAATTTTAACGCTTCTCTCTACATTCCAATCGTAAGCCGGTCAGCGAGGGCCCGGGGTAATCCGGCGTCCCTGATTTTCTTTGCAGCAGTCTTGAAATCGTACTCCACGCGCAGATTTTGATATTTCCACTGTTCTCTGTCGAATATTCCAAAGCTGAGATCTGGATTTCCATCGCGCGGTTGACCGACACTTCCTACATTCACAAGAAACCGTCCCTGGCGTGCAATCTCGTCGCTCTCTCCCTGTTCCGAAAAGATAATCGGGATGTGAGAGTGCCCAACGAAACAGATTTTTTCGGTGAACGCTTCGAATGCTTCGCGCATATCAAATTCGCTGATGACATAATGCCACTCGTGTGGTTCGTACGGTGACCCGTGAGAGAGCAACACCTCGTCCAAAGGGTGAGTCGGCCTCAAACCGCGGAGAAATGTTTTGCTCTCTTCGTCAAGGGTGCTAAACGTCCAGATCGCAGAGAGTTGTGCATTCAGCGTGAATTGATTTGCCACGGCAAGGTCAATCGAGGCGGCGTCATGATTGCCGAGAAGAATGATCGAACATCGGGAACGGACAAGCTTAAGGCATTCGACAGGGTTTGCTCCGTATCCTACGGTGTCACCGAGGCATACAATGTCATCTACACGTTCCTCGTCGATGACCTCGAATGCCCGGGTGAGAGCTTCGAGGTTTCCATGGATGTCGGATATGATGGCGAAACGCTTTGGTTTCATACGTGGTTTAACGCAAAATCCTCATGCTCCAGTTCCCGGGCGCACTACAAAAAGGTAGGCAAAAAGAACTGGAAACCCAAGAGTTGAAGAAAAGCCGTCGTCCAAAGTGCATTTCTGCCGCCGCAAGAAAGCGGAGCGAGGCACAACCGTCGCGCAGAACAGTCACTTCAAGAGAATGAGCTTCTGAAAGAGAGTGTTGTTCCCAACGCGTAACCGGGCAATGTATACTCCGCTGGATGCGGATGATGCATTGAAGAGCACCGCGTGCGTTCCTGCTGGCATACGTTCATCGACGAGCGACACAAGTTTCCTCCCGAGCATGTCAAAAACCTCGAGATTGACAAACGAGGAAGATGGAATATCAAATGAAAGCGCCGTGATGTAATTGAATGGATTCGGATAATTCGCGAAGAGTTTGACGACACTCGGGGGTGAATAGCTCGATAAGCGTCGTTGAGCAAAGAGGGAGCTTGTACGGGAAAGCAGGCCACAGAGCGGGTCGCTCGAAGGACAGAAGAACTGATATCCGTCGGGGTTCACCTGGCCCGCGTACGCAAGCTGCCAGAAAAGAAGTCCCGATGTGTTTTCAGAGAACGCTGTGCTGCTCACGGCGTCAAAGAACGGGGCGCGTTGCTTGCGAATCCCCACTTCACCAATGAGAAGAGGTTTCTGTTGCCCAAACGCCATTCGTTGATGGTCCTGAATCCAGTCGGACACCGCGCCGGGTACAAAACCCCAATCTTCAGGATAGAAATGGACACTTGCTACGTCGATGGCATCCAGCTGGATATTCTTGAGATATGAAATGCCTGCACTTCCATTGAACATCCACTGTTGAGCAGCGAAGAGCGCTGTGGTATATGGCGTTCGCTGCACGTCGTGCCCTTCCTCTCCCGTCCCAACACAATGCGCTCTATCAATCTGTTTTACGAAGGTGGCCATTTCCTGAATCCAGCCGGCGATGAGATTGCCGGATGGGTCTGAGGATCGCGGCTCATTTGCGAGCTCCCAAAGCATGATTGCAGGTTCGTTCTTGTAGGCGCGGCCAGTATAGACGTTGAAGCGATTGAGAAGCATCGAGACGTAGTTCTTGTACCACTGCTTGATTGTCGCATTCCGATAAAAGTCGTCGTGTGTGTAGAATGACGTTGGTTGCACGAGATACGAACGCCCCCCGACACTCGTTATTGTTGGGGATGACACCATATTCTCAGTTTGCAGAAATCTTTTCGCCAGCGAGCCGCTGTCAAGCCATCGGACGTATTGATTCATTCCGCCATAGTAATCCCAGTTGTCTACAAATGTCAGAACAAGGCGTAGCGAATACTCTTTTGCTTTCGCGATAACATAGTCGAGAGCGCGCAGGGCGCTCTCATTGTAACGCCCCGGAGCGAACTGCATGATTGCGGAATTCGTGGAGTCCGTCCCGTCGTTGAACGCCCATGTGCGGATTGCGGTGAAACCGAGTTCTCGTGCAGCTCTGAGCACTTCCACAAGATGTACGGTGTCCCCCTGAACGGCAAGGTCGTGAAGGTAGTAGCAATTTGCCCCAACAGCGTAAAACGGTTTACCTGTCAATGTCAGAAGCGCTCCATCCCTCTGAACAAAGGATGAGTCTTGCGCGATGGTTATGGCGATTGGGAATAAGAGGGAAAAGAAGAGCAGTGCAAGTTTCATGGCACCACCATTGTACGAAAAACGCGTCCCCGGCAAAAGCAAAAAACCGATGGGGGGGGTAAAGGTTTGGCAATTTTGATTTCCTCCGGAATCTGCTACATTACTATGCGAAGAATATCTTCGTCAATACAAGAAATCATGGGGATGACAATGTACACTGAAATTGTTGAAGCAGAAGGCCACCTGGTTGACTCACAGATCCTCTCAAAGATCTTCGATCGCGTGATTGAATGTGGCGCGGAATTCGAGGTCGTTGCATTCGACCTTGGGCGGACAAATCAGGATTTCTCCCATTTGCAGCTTCGGGTGACAGCTCAAACCTCGCAGGTTCTCGCCAGGACGCTTGAGGAACTCGTCGAACTTGGCTGCTACCAGACCGCGGTTGCCAATGCCCTTTTGCGTCCCGCCGAGGCTGACTGTGTGGTGCCCGACGATTTCTATTCTACGACGAATCATCGAACGTTTGTGCGCAATGGAGGCTCGTGGCTGGAGGTTGCTTGCCAGCGTATGGATGCTGTCATTGTGATTGAAGGTGGACGTGCGGAATGCCGCAAGCTGCGCGATGTTCGGCGGGGTGATCTGATCGTTTGCGGCGTTCACGGCGTTCGCATTCAGCCGGAGTTCAAAGAACGAGATCGCCTCGGCTTTGCCTTCATGGCAAACGATATCTCGTCCGAACGGCGTACGGAGACAGCCGTCCAGAAAATTGCGGAGCTGATGCAAAAGACAAAAGCCGACGGGGGTCGCATTGTATTTGTGGCCGGTCCGGTCGTGATACATACCGGTGGTGGAGCAGCATTTTGTGATTTAGTTCGTCATGGGTACGTCGATGCACTTTTGTCGGGCAATGCGCTTGCTGTTCACGATATCGAGCACGCTCTCTATGGAACCTCTCTTGGCGTCGATATGGAACGCGGAGTGCCGATTGAAGAAGGCCACAAGAACCACATGCGCGCCATCAACGCTATCAACCGCAATGGGTCCATCCGGAAGGCCGTTGAAGCCGGAGTACTGCGTTCCGGGGTGATGTACGAGTGCGTCCGCCGCGGAGTGCCCTATGTGCTCGCCGGTTCAATCCGAGACGATGGTCCACTGCCAGACACGATGATGGACCTGATCAAAGCACAAGCTGCGTATGCTGAACAGCTCGCCGATGCAACGATGGTCATCTGTCTCTCATCGATGTTGCATTCGATTGGTGTCGGAAATATGTTACCTTCCTGGGTGAGAGTGGTGTGCGTCGACATCAACCCGGCAGTCGTGACGAAGCTGTCGGACCGCGGGTCACAACAAACAATCGGCATCGTGACTGATGTCGGTGGATTTCTCGGGCTGCTGGCAGAGCGTCTGCATCGAGGGTAAGAAGGTGGTCGAAACCGCACGGGGCGCCCACTGCTGAGCGCCCCGGTTCTTTCTGTGCCTCCTGGATCCCCGGCCTGAAGGCCGGGGCTACTTGGCACCGAGCTGTCGATACTTCTCCTGGTACTTCTCGTACAGCTGTTTGTGCTTGTCGCTCAGATCAATTTTCTTGCCTTGAATAAACATCCGCTCCGTGATGGTTGGCGGCTGAAGCGGATCGCCGTTAGTGACAATCAGCGTTGCGTCCTTCCCGACCTCCAGTGATCCGACTTTGTCCGCGATGCCCAGGACTTGTGCGGCATACAGCGTCACCGATTTGAGAGCATCATCGAGAGGTAATCCATACGCGGCAGCGTTGGCAGCATGGAATGCTGTGTTTCGGGCATTCGAAGCATCGCCATCACCGGCAATGCAGAATCGTATGCCGGCCTGCTTGAGCCGCATCGGAAGAGAGAATACTTCATTGTACCCCTGCCATTGCCGCATGGGGGCCGACTGAACGTCGGTGACGATCACCGGAATGTCCTTTGCCTTCAGCTGGTCTTTGACAAAAATTGCATCTCGACCTCCGACGATGACAAGTTTCACACCTTCCTGTTCAGCCCACGTGATCGCCCCCTGAATCTGGCTGAGCTCGTTTGCCTGAACGAAGACGGGGATGCGTCCTTCCAGAACGGGGATCATGGCGTTCCAGCGGGGATCCGTGTCATGGTATTGCACCCCTTTTTGCTGCTCGGCCTTTTTTGCCGTCATATACGCCCGGGCGCCGGAGAACGTCTCGTGGAGTGCCTTCAGTTGCTCATCGCGCTGCTTCTGCCATTCCTCCTTTGTCACGCGAACGAATCGTGATGGGGTGTAAACCATCGATGGCCAATTGATGATGAGTCCGAGACCGTTCTTCAACGTAAGATCTTCCCACGTCCAACCATCAAGCATCAAAGCCGCAGCGAGACCGGAAATCAATCCGCCTGAGGGAGCCGTGTTAACAATCACGACTCCTTGAGAGCGGGCAACAGGGATCAATTCGCTTTCCGGGTTGACGGCGACCTCTGCTTTGACGTTTGGGTTGATCGAACCGGTTTCAGCAAGATCAACTGTTCCACGAACAGATCCGATTTCCGTTAGGCCGATGTGATCGTATGAATCAATGATACCGGGATAAACGTGCTTCCCGGTCACATCGATACGCTCGGCGTCCGCGGGAATCGTCACGCTTGCACCCAAAGCGATGATCTTTCCTTTGTCGAATACAATGGTAGCGTTCTGAAGCACTTCGCCGCTGACAGTGTGAATTGTACCGCCGACAAGAGCGATTGGCTTCTTCTGTTTTGCCGCAGGAACTGCATCAGCAGCGAGAGCGCATGCAACCGACAAGAGAAGGCTGGCGACCAGGAGAATGTTAGTTCGTTTCATGGCTCAGACCCTCCTCGTTGGACGATTGTTCTTGCAGTTCATTTGGTCGCCTGAATCGCATCGGCGGACCGCCGGTTGGGGCGGCAGCTGGTTTCTTGGTCGCGAGGATCTTCTGGACGAGGGCCGCGCGTTCTTTTGTAATCTGCTCCTGCATGAGTCTGTCTTCCTGAATGTCGAAATATTTCTTTCCATCGACCCAGGTCTGTTCACATCTCGAATACGTCGACAGCGGGTTGCCATTCCAGACAACGAAGTCCGCGTCCTTTCCCGGCTCCAGCGAGCCAACCCATTTGTCGATCTTGAGATGCTTGGCCGGATTCAAAGTCACGAAATTGAACGCCTCTTCTTCAGGTATCCCATACTTGACAGCCTTGGCCGCTTCCCAGTTGAGTCGGGAAGCAAGTTGATCATTGTCGGAATTGTACGAAACGACAACGCCTTGTTGATGCATCAAAGGCCCATTGCCGGGTATGGCATCCCATGCTTCGATTTTGTATGCCCACCAGTCGCTGAACGCCGAACCGGCAACACCGTGTTTTGCCATGACGTCAGCGATTTTGTATCCCTCCAGGACATGCTCAAAAGATGCGATGCGGAAGCCGAAGTCCTCAGCGACCCGCAGGAGCATGAGGAGCTCGTCCTGGCGATACCCGTGAGCGTGAACGTCACGCTTTCCTTTCACGATTTCCAGGAGACAATCGAGTTCGAGATCCCGTGGCGGAGGAATACGAAGCTTGTTCTGTTCCCACTCTTTCCATGATCGCTCATAGTCCAGAGCGGCGTTGAAGCGGTCTCGTATCAACTGCTCAACACCCATGCGCGTTTGAGGATAGCGGGCAGAGCCCCCTCTCGGGGTCGCAAAGTTGCTCTGTTTGACATTCTCACCCAGAGCGAACTTCACACCGGGCGGCGCACCTGTGAGCAACAGATCTTCAAGCTGAGCCCCCCAACGCCACTTCACGATAGCGTTTTGTCCGCCAATCGGATTGGCCGAACCATGGAGAACATTCGCCGCCGTGGTGCCACCGGCGAGCTGTCGATAGATCCATATGTCATCAGAGTCTAATACGTCTTCGATTCGTGTCTCACATGTGATCGCTTGTCCGCTCTCATTGACGCCGCCAGCGACGGCAGTATGTGAATGAGAGTCAATAATGCCGGGACTTACATGCTTGTCGGTGCCGTCGATAACGAGAGCGTCTTTGGGCGCCGTGAGGTTCTGGCTGACGAGTACAATCTTTCCTTTCGTCACAAGCATGTCAGCATTCTGGAGCCTGCCCTGTGGGCCTTGCGTCCAAATCGTTGCGTTCTTCACGAGAATATTTTCAGGCTGATCTGGTAATTTCGTTCGACCGAATTCTGTCGGCGGAAATGTCACCGGCGATGTTGCCATCTCGGTTTTCTTTGGCTTGGTTGTGTCGGGCTCGTCCTTTGCCGGTTCTTTCCGAGTCGCTTTCCAATTGAGGAGGGATCCGTCCGGAACTTCAAGAATTCCATACATCTCTTTCTCGTTCGCGGTAGCAGACAGACGCACTGTTCCGGGGGCCTTGACTGAATCGCCAGGGAACGTCACTGCGAGCCGGCCGGCGTTGAAGGTGACAGATGAAAGACGAAGGTCGCGTCCCCGGAAGTTTATGGTTCCGGTGGGCTTCTCCACATCTCCTCTCAGCGTTAGTCGTCCGGTGTCGGAATCAACGCGCAAATCCCAAACGCCGCGCACATCCGCTGGTACAGCAATCTTCACTTCGTAGCGCTTACCGTCGATCCATACTTCCTGCACTTTTGTTTTTTCGGCGAAGAGATCGCCGTCGGTAATGAGAATGTTGGCAAGCTTTCCCGGTTCGAGCGTGCCCGCCACCTTGTCTATGCCAATCCATTTTGCCGGCGTGGTTGTCAATGATGCCAGCGCTGCGTCGGCATTCAGTCCGCGTTCGACAGCTTTTCGGGCTTGAGCGAGAAACGTTCCAGGATCTTTGAGCTGCGCGGATGTGAGTGCAATCGGGATGCCAGCATTTTGGAGTCGGCCAGCGTTCTCAGGCGCCGCATCATAATGGCGCAGTTCCTCGAGCGTGAGGTTCATGGCTTCTTCCGGCGTGTCGACTGTCGGTGCTTCTGGAAAACTCAGCGGCACGATGATCGGAATTTTTGTTGCTCTGATTGCGTCGAGGCGACGGTACTCATAACCGCTGCCAAGAATCCACGTATTGAGAGAAAACTCCTTCGCGATTTTCGCCACGCGAAAGAAATTAAGGTCGTTGCTCACATCAAAAATGAATGGAGTTTTCCTCTGAACGGCATCAGCAAGAGTCATGAGAGCCATGTTCGTCTCGGGGCGCTTTTGACCCGCGGAATTTTTCGCATATGCCTCCTGGGCTTTGCGGTACCAATCGGCGTCGTAGTACGACTGCCGGATGAACGCAATAATCCCCATGAGCGAGTTGGGGTAACCACCCGAGAATCCGCCTGATTGCTCGAAGCTGACATGCTGTGCAACAGTACGTTTCAGAAACAGATCACCCGCTGCCGCGTCGCCGAGGCTAACAAGTGCGCTGGTTCCACGGAATATTCCTCGCTGTGGAGTCACAACGGCCAGTGTGAAGCCCTGTGAGCGAAGCTTTTCAGCGGCCTTCGTATCGGAAACAAACTCCTGGTCGGCATCGAAATCGGCGTGCATCTTTGTATTCCAATGAGCAGCACCCTTTGGTTTTTCGGCTTGTTGCTGTGGGGCCGTAGAGAAGTCGAAAGGATTTCCAGAAGGTGCCTGCTGTGGTTTCGGCATGCCGATGTCGGAAGAGATCTCAATGAGGCCGGGGTACAATGTGAGACCCTTCATGTCCCAGACCCGTGCGTCCGCCGGTACAGTGAGTTTCTCTCCAACAGCTTCAATGACCCCATTGCGGATCACCACAGTTCCTTGTGCGATGACTTTGCCCGGAGCTATGACAATCCGAGCATTCGTAAAGGCATGGATCGTTGGGGTGTTCTCGCGCAGGCCCGTCGTAGGAGCAATCTGGGCAAGCGTCCAGCTTGTTGCGAGCAACAAGACCATGAGAACGGTACACCATCGTCGAATCATAGAACCTCCTGATAGGTGGTGCTGATGGATTGATTGTGAAAGCGAGAATCTGGAAACAAGCTTTGTCGATCAGTATGGGGTGGAGCGCACGGGACAACGGTGCGCACACGTCGAAAAACGACTGATCACTCTGAAAGTTTCAACCTTAAGTCAATGTGCTGTTCTCAGCAAGGGAGTGCAGGCGCTTGACGCGCTTGTAGACCAGCACCTGCCATGAAATTGTGGCGTTTTCATAGATCAGCTCAAAGCCGTTGGAAAGCACCAGTGATCGGACCTCAACCCAATCGTGCCAGAAGGGGTGAAAACTCCAACGAAAGATGCTGGCAAGGGTCATATGCCCTCTGAACAGTATTTTCATGAGCAAGTTCTCCCTGGGATGGCTCAAGGCATAGGTTTGTCCGGTCTTTTCGGCCGATGTCCGCACGAGACGCTCTACGTCTTCGTAGCAACAAACCACCTTGTCGAGAATGGTGACATCGCTTTCAGGGATCGATGGGGAGAGTTGAGTAAAATCGCCGGCAACGTAGTCCGTCTTCCCGGTGAGTCCAAACTCCTGCGCAAACCGTTTTGCCTCGCGAAGCATTCCTTCGGACATGTCGACTCCGACAGAATGTTTCGCACCTTCTTTCAGAAGTGTCAGATGCAGCGACCCGACGCCGCAACCGATGTCGAGCACTGAACTTCCTCCGACAGGTTGTAACCTGATCCCTTCGAGCAAATACTTCTGGACAGGCTCAAGCCCACCTCTGCGGAAGCGCTTCGCATAGATAGTTGACCATCGGGAGAAGAAGGAACCCGTTCCGCAGCAGGATCCGCCTGGAACACAGCAAGAGTCCATGAGTACGCGCTTTCTTGCTCTCTGTTGTAGAATGACTCCGAGAGAGAATCCTAAAGGACGAAATCCATCTCGTACAACTCGTAGTGAGAGGAATGCATCGCGAGCCGCTCGTATGTCTGTTTTGCGCGGATGTTCGTTTTCTCGACGTAGAGACGGAGGCCACAAACGTCTGGCGATGATTTCGCGAGCAAATGAATGTGCTCGAAAAGCATCTTGAACACGCCGATTCCGCGGGCAGCCTCCTCAACATATACACTCTGAATCCACCAGAACACACCGTTACGCCAGTCGCTCCACTCATACGTGATCATGAGCTGGCCGACGACAACATTGTCACTTACGGCCACAATGTAGAAGCCCTTTGTCGGATCCCGCAAGACGGCTTCGACACCTTTGAGCAATCGGTTCTGGTCAAGAGTGATTTGTTCGGTTTCGGAAGCCAACAGAGCGTTAAAGCGCACAATGGTGGGCGCATCGGAGAGAGTTGCCTGGCGAAGAGAGGCCTGCATTGGGTTGTGTGGTTGACTGTGGTAGGAAAAATGATTTTCTTGCCGCAAGAGTAATTTAGCGCATCGCTGATAGAGAAGCAATCCGCGGCTCAGCCTTACAGCCGTGGGCACCCCTGCCACCGTGAGCTTTCTGCAATCTGACCTTCATATTCTGATGAGGAGAGACCATGAAACACATCAGAATCCTCCCGATCTGCCTTTTGGTCTGTTTCGCCGTGACCTTGCCTGCTCAGCAACAGAAGTTGGAAGTAGTCGCGAACTCACCAAAAGGAACGACACAGAGCCTTGATCAATCGCAGACAGTTTTCGTCTGCTTTAATCAGCCTATGGTTCCCCTTATGGAGGCGCCGCAAGATGAGGATGTGGGACCGATGCTCCTTGTGCCGAAAGTACGAGGCAAATATCGATGGATGGGTACCAAGATGTTGGCGTTCACTCCGGCAGACACCCTGCCCCCTGCGACGGCTTTCAAAGTATCGGTGCCCCGGGGGACAAAATCTCTTTCGGGACAATCCTTGGATCAGGACTATTCGTGGACCTTCGAGACCCCGCGACCGACGGTGGTTCAATTCAATCCGGATACGGCAGACCTCAATGCGCAGTTCTTCCGCTATGGTCTGACCAAGTATGAAAGGGTGATTCTCTTAAAGTTCAACATGCGCATCGATCCGGGGTCTCTGGCCGACTTTATTCAGTTGTCTGAAATCTCAAAAGGGTCTGCCATAGCGGTGCCGTTTAGCTTACGACATCCAACGGAAAAAGAACTGAGTTCATCTTGGCATTGGACGCCATTTGATCACTCGATCGTTGTAATTCCAACGCAACCGCTCAAGCCGCTACGCCAGTACATGGTCTGCTGCAAAGCGGGTCTCCGCACAATGCAAGGCCCGCTCGGGATGGAATCGAATTTTGAATTCTCATTTACCACGCCGAGAAAGCTTGCAATTACGAGCATCGGGAAGGGCAAAGGTGGGTGGGGTGGTGGTGAGGTTGCCGTAAGGTTTTCCAATCCACTCGGTTCCAATTGGAACATCGGCCAAGATAAAACCTTCCTTTTCAATCCGCCAATCGCCAGTAGCAAGCTCTCCTTTGGCACGGGGAGTGATTCCACCTTCTTAATCTATGGCCCATTCGAGCCGGATCGGGAATACACACTCACCATAGGGCGGGGCATCAAGGACATTTTTGGAGACACACTCGCGGAGACGTCTCACTTTGCATTTAAGACTTCACCAACGCCAACTTCTGTGTCGCTCGGTGGGCCTCATCTCGTCCGCGCTGATAGCGTATTCACGTACCCCTTAACGTTTGTCAATGCTGACCAGGTGAGGATCGATGTGTATCAAATAGATCCGGATATTATCATACCCATCCTTCGTAACCTCGAAATCTTTTCCACGTCATATTCTCCCTGGCCTGAATTCCTCTTTTTTGATAGGGGGAATGTCTCTCCCCAGCAATGGAATCGTATCTACTCGAAAGAGTGGTCAATACGGTCTGAGCGCAACAAACCGGTAATGCAGATGCTTGTTCTCAACGAGCTATCGAATGTGAACAAACGCGGAATCTTTCTTATTCAAGCAGACCTCTTCAAACAGGTTGGAGGCGACCGACGCTACCGACACAATCTTGTTCAATTCACCAACCTGGGCATTACTGCAAAGTTTTCTACGGACACGAATCTTGTTTGGGTCACAAGACTCAATGATGGTTCTCCGGTCAGCGATGCAAGTGTCGAAATACGCGGGGACAGTAATGTCGTTGCTTGGAGGGGTCGAACGGATCATCGGGGAATTGTTCTCACGCCGGGTTGGCGTCGGCTCGGACTTCGTACAAAGTACTCGTGGGAAGAAATTCCACCGCAGTGGGTCATTGTCAAATACGGAGACGACGCAGCATTTGCGTCATCTGATTGGACCTTCGACATTCAACCCAAGGATTTCCGGCTGCAAGCGGTGGACACCCGTCGAGAAAGTCATTTCCGCGCGGTCATCTTCACGGACCGGAATCTTTACCGACCTGGTGAACAAGTGCAGATCAAAGGGATCGTACGCCAGTTGGTCAACGATCGGCTGATCGTTCCTCAGGATGTAAAACTGCGCTTTGTGGTTTCGAACAACAGAAGCAAATCACTTCTCCAGGTTGAGCCTACGGTAACGGCCTTCGGGTCTTTTTCTGTAAATCTGCCGCTGGACAAGGACGCCTCTCTCGGAAAGCACTGGATGACGTTGACCCGGATGAAACGGGCCGACGAACCTCGAGGGTATTACGATGAACCTTGGGAAACGATCACAAGTGAACAATTTGAAGTGGAGATGTTCAAGTCATCGGATATCGAAGTCAAGCCAACGATCGACTCGAAACAATACATCATGGGTGATTCGCTGAGAGCGTCAATCTCTGCACACTATCTCTTTGGCGCACCTTACAGAAACGAGCCGCTTTCATGGAAGATCTTTCTGAAGCCGGAGAGTTGGCGGCCGCAGGGATTTGGGGAATATTTCTTCGGCTTGCTCCCATGGAAATCATCCCGACAGCAGAGATGGCGTCAGCCAGATTTTGAGCGAAAGGATACACTTGATGCCTTGGGATGTCGCCAAGTCGGGTACAAGATACCAACGGGTGTGTTTGACGGAACTCAATCGCTGCGACTTGAAGGCGAAGTCTTTATGAAAGACTATCGTTCCGTGGCAGGATCCGCGACAACGATTGTGCACAACGGAGAATTCTCTCTGGGCATTGCTCCCGGCACGACGTTCGCTTCAGAGGGAAAAGACATCAGTTGCAGATTCGTCGCTGTAAGACCCGATCAGCAAGTTCAAAGCGGTGTATCCTTCACCGCAAAGGTGATCCGAGAAACCTGGAGAAGAGAGCAGGAAAAGGATACAACTGGGAAAACCAACATCCGCTGGAAACTCCACGATAGCGTCGAAACAGTCGTTGGCCTACGGACATCCGACAAACCTCTCCGGTGGCAGTTCAAACCAGCGCAAGCAGGTTTCTATCTCCTTGAAGCTGAAGGGAAGGACGCACGCGGAAACAACGTACGCTCCCAAGCATATTGCTACGTCAGCGGCGTGGGGACTTCTCCCTGGAGCCGGAGCGATAGCAACCGCGTTGATCTCATCGTGGACAAACAAAAGTATGAACCTGGAGAAACAGCGCAGATTCTTATCCCTTCACCGTATCAGGAATTTCAGGCGTTGGTGACGATCGAGCGAAACGGCATCCTAAGCCAGTTCACAAAAGCCTTCAAGGGAAATTTTCCGCAACTCAGCCTTCCCATGCTGGCAGAGTATGCTCCGAATGTTTTCGTATCGGTCGTACTTATTCCTTCTCGCGCAGAAGGAGTCCCTGCAAAAGCGGACAAGTCACTCCAGGGTTTTGTCATGGGCTATGCCAATCTGATTGTGACCCCGAAAGACAAACAATTGTCCGTCGATGTTCGTCCGAAGAATCAGAACTACCATCCTGGGGATACCGTTGACATTGATCTTTCCGTGAAGAATGCCGCGGGGAACGGTACAAGATGCGAGATCACTCTGAGTGTTCCTGATCGTGCCATCTTGAACATGACGGACTATCGATTCCCGTCATTGCTCGATGCTTTTTATGTTCAACGTCCGCTGGGGGTGGAAACGGCCGATTCGCGGCTGCAGTATGTGGAACGCCCTTATCGTCGGAGACCCGAATCTGTAGCGATGTATTGTATGGTGGTCGATGGCGAGGGTGATGGCAGAGCTGAACCGCGGAAGGAGTTCCGACCGCTAGCGTATTGGAACCCCGCGATTCTTACGGATGCCAGAGGGAAAGCGACGGTCAGGTTCAAGCTCGCCGACGATTTGACCGCATTTCAGATAATGGCCTCGGCGCAGACAACGCAATCGGAATTCGGATACGGAGAAAGCAGCTTCACGGTGAGCAAACCACTCCTGCTCAAACCGTCGCTTCCTCGGTTTGTCCGGGTGGGCGATGTGTTCGAGGGAGGAGTTGTGGTGCACAACTCCTCGCCGGACGAAAGAAACACGCGGCTTGCCGTGAGCGTCCATGGACTGATTATCAAGGGTGATTCTATCGCAGTCTGCACAGTCAAGCCCGGGGAAAGCAGAAAAATCCATTTCACATTTTGCGCAGCCAAACTTGGCGAGGCGACATTTGCTTTTGCGGCAACAGAGGAAACCCGACAACTTGATGCGCTTCGATGGACGATTCCAATTGAGCCAAGCACGCAGCGCCAGACAATTGCCACCTACGAATCAACCGCCGATGAGAAGACGACCGAGCGCATTATCGTCCCGGCGAATGCCGATCCCGACGCGGGAGACATTGAAGCGCTCGTATCGTGCAGTGGTTTGGTGGGGCTCAACGATGCTCTTGCCTATTTGCTTAGGTATCCATACGGATGCCTCGAGCAAAGACTCTCGGCTCTTCTTCCGTTGATCACAGCGAGCGACTTGGTACGGACTTTCGAACCGGTTGGCCTTCGCGTGTCAAATGTTGACTCCATTGTCATCACATCGCTGGGCAAGTTTAGAGACTATCAGCTGCCGACAGGAGGATACAGTTATTGGACGTCGGGCAGCGCGGCCAATCAGTACCTTTCTGCACTTGCAGTCTATGCTCTCGTTCAGGCAAAGCGCGCTCATTATGAAGTCGACACATCTCAGCTCAATCTCGGACTGCGTTATGTCCGCCTTCTTCTTGAGGGGAAAGAAAAGTCCCGATACTATACAGAAGGGGCGCTCTGGTGTACTCGAGCGCTCATCCTCTACACGCTTGCGCTGGAAGGTCAATCCGATGAAAGGGAGATGGCAAGCATGTTCGCCATGCGGCCTCGCCTGCCGATGTTTGCGAAGACATATCTGCTGAAGTCGTTCCTGACCTCCAAGAATCATGCGACGGAAGCAGCGCAGCTTGCCGATGAGCTTTCCAATCTCGCCAAGGTTTCCAGCGTTACGGCCCACTTCGAAGAACCGGATGAAACAGGATTTGAATGGATTTTCCACTCCACTGCCCGGACCACGGCGCTTGTTCTCCAGGCCCTCATTGAAGTGCAGCCGAAGAACCCTCTGATCCCAAGGATTGTTCGCTGGCTCCTTGAACAACGTCAATACGGTCGCTGGCGGACAACGCAGGAGAATCTCTACACCATTGATGCTCTCGCGACATACTTCCGGACATTCGAATCCGGTGAGCCGGACTTGCGGGCTGTGGTCAGACTTGACTCCGTGATCATGGTCGATAAACAACTTGTCAGACAAAAGCTATCGGTTGCATCCGGGAGTTATCCGCTCTCGCAGCTCAAGGTGGGGAGAGACTATCCGATTCAGTTTGAAAAGAATGGGCGAGGGACTCTCTACTACGGTTTGAGAATGAACTTCTATCCCAAAGGGAATACGGTCGGCGCCGACGAAGGTCTTGCGGTCCTCAAGACGATCAGTGTGGTAGATACCTTGCTGGCCAGGTCTAGCTCCTATCCGCTCGGCAGTATCCTCAAAGTGCAGTTGACGGTCATTGCGAACAAAACGCGGACCTTCATTGTAATTGATGACCCGTTGCCGGCAGGATTCGAAGCAATCAATGAGAGGTTCAAGACAACGGCCTCGTGGGATCGCGATATTGATGATGAAAAGAGCGAATTCCAGCGGTGGTGGAGGCAGTTCCCGTTCAGCAACGTCGAACTCCGCGACGACCGCGTCGTGCTTTTTGCAGATGATTTGCCGGCTGGGAGTCACACGTTCACGTATTTTGTTCGCACGACAAGCCGTGGGACGTTCTCTCTGCCGTCGACACGAGCTGAGGGAATGTACGAGCCGGAGATATTTGGTCGGACTTCGTCGCAGTTAATAACCATACAATAAAGGCAAAGCCGAGGAGTTGTTACCGTAGATTGTTCGGGAAGGAGAAAGACTGTTCCGGGCTCAGGAAGTGATAAGGCCGCGTCGGCTCCCGGATAACCGCTCCGGTCTGAAGATGAGCCTCTTTCGCTCAATCGTCGTCAAAGAAGAAAATCGCAGACCGCGGCTTCACCTCTCGAAGAAGCCGCGGTCAGTCGTTTCACACTGAGGCACTCACCCTATTCCACGATACGAACCTTTCCCTGACCGCTCGCTGAGTAATAATTGGGATCGTACATCGCCTCCGCCACAACTGGGGCATACTGGAACTCTCCACGAGTCACCGCTCGCACCAGATAGAAGAACGCCTGTGAGCCGCGTTCGTCGAAATTGGTGTAGTAATTGATTCGATCATCGCGAATGTCGACATACTTGGGCTGCGCGGCTCCTTTGATGAAGCTGTACTGCGTCGTCTCCGTGAGCCGCGGATTCTCGATTTCAAATCCACCGGGGAGCAGATCCGAAATCGCCACATTCTCGAGTTCATCGGCATCCACCGTCACCGTCAGTTTCACAACGATAAGGGAATTCTGCTTCACGCCATCCAAACCGATCGGTGCCCCATTCCTGTCGAAGAACTCACGGCGTACCCGCATGTTCTTGTCCTCAATCCTCACCCTGCCATCTCGCCGGATTCCTTCAGACACGATCGAATAGTACGCCCTCCCCTCCCCACTCATGGAAATGGAGACGGACCTTGCGGTTGCATCGAAATCGAACCTCTTGTTGCCGCCGGGATACGTGAACTGCTTTCCCGAGATCGTTACCGCACCCTTGAGGTTCGTGCCGCCTGCCATTCTCGCTGCCTTGCCGAATGCCAGCAGTGTAAAGGCATCGTCCTGAGTGCTGTACCAGTAGTCTTTCTGGTATTCCCGGGAGAGGTAATCCATGTACCGTGGGATGTTCGGATTATTCGGATCTGTTTCCAGCAGAATGTTGAGAATGATCGCGTTCGACCGGATCGGTGAGTCATAGCATCCACCTGAGGTCCGTTGAGCTCCTTCTTCAATGAATCTCGTGGGAAGCAGCTCGGTGTATGTTTTCCGGTCGTCGCTCAGGGCAAAAGCGCCCGCAAGAAGATACTGCGTATCTGTCGTGAGCAATGCTCTTGCCGTCCTGTAGAAATTCATAAGACTGAGATCGGGCTGAGATCCGATGGCGAGAACGTAGAGCGCGTACACCGAGCCCTTGTCGGCAATTTTCTTAACGAGCGTGCGGTTGTTCTCGTAATAGTAATAGTCCATCGTCTGATTCTTCCTCGCAATCACTCCGACTGCATTGAGGGCGGCTTTCAGTGTCGCCTCGGAAACGACGTATCCGGCTTTCTTCGCTTCAAGGAGGAAGTGCGTGGCGTACACCGTTGTCCAGGAGTCCGAGTATCCGCCGCCAGGCCAATAATCGAACGCCCCGTCATTTCGTTGCATCAGTGTGATCTTGGAAATCGCTTCGTTGACGAAATAGGTGGGACTTCCTTTGTCGAGGATCGTTGGATCGAGAATCACTGCAATGTCGCGCAGGTAAATCTGAGGAAATGCCTTGGATGTTGTTTGTTCGAGACAGCCGTGAGGATATCCAACAAGATATTTGAGCTGCTTTGCGAAATTCGCGACAGGAAAAGGACTCACCGTCACAAACGATCGTCGTCCGTACGGAAGGAATACGTCCTCGAGCGTATGCGTTGCGGTTTTGCCTGCCTCGGCTACACCCGTGATGCTCTCTGTGACAAACGGAGAGATTGGACGGATGGGTAGCTCGGTGACCGATTCGAGTTTTTCCCCTAAAGCCTGCGTTCTCACTTTAATCACTGCCTTGCCGATCTGATCATTCGACTTGAGCGAGATTGGGACGAACCGTTCCCTGTTAGGATCGATATCCAGCGTCGCCGTTGATGGGGTTGCCGTGACGCCACCTTCGGTCAGGATTTCGAACTTCAGGGAAACACGTTTGTCGGTCGTATTGAACGCCGTGATGGGCATCGTCATGACGTCATTCGGACTCAGAAACCTTGGCAGTGCCGGAGTCACGACCACGGGATCGGACACTTTCATCGTCTTCTGAGCAAAACCGTACCTGACCCCCTTGTACGCAAGCGCCATAAGGCGTAGCTCGCCGCTGAATTCCGGGACGTCGAATGTCACCTCCGCTTCCCCCGAGGAGTTCGCCTTCAGGATCCCGGACCAGAGGGCGACAGGCTTAAATCGCTGGACTCCCAAAGGATTCACTCGTTTTTCTATCTGTTCCCCCTCGCTACCTCCGGGACTGCTCGCCGCTCGTTGGCGTTGAGTCAGTTCTGGAATTAGATCGCGGAAGAAATCGTACGTCTCCGTCTGAAGCGCCTTCTTCGCATAAAAGTACCCAAAGGGATCCGGAGTCTTGTAGTTTTTGATCTGACAAATCCCTTCGTCGACCGCGGCCAGAGTGGCAAAGACATTCTTTCCATTCGGGATCGTCAGCGTGATCCTTTGTTTCGTTCTTGGCCGTATTTTCTCAGGCGCGTTGATCGTGATGCCAAGACGGTTTGACTTCTTCTCGACCATCAGCGGACAGAAGCCGTGACCGACCATGAGCGGAATGTTGAGGTCCTTGATTTTTCGGAATAGCACCGCGGTGATGTAGACGTTCGGGAGGTACTCTTCTTCAACGTCAATCTCCATCGAAGCCAAATTCTTCTGCACCTCAAGATACCGGTAGCTAAACATCTTGCTGCGTTCCACGGTCACGAGCATCGTTCCGTTGAAGGGAGCCTGGAACAGTATTTTTGCCTTATCGCCGGGGGCGTACACGGGTTTATCGAAAACCATCTCGACGCGTGCCTCGGGATTCACTTCAAAGGATGTGATATCGGCCGTCTCCCAGCTGTACGAATAGAATGAAAACTCATTGTAGCCTGTCCCACCGACCTGAGAGACGCGCACAACATAGTCTCCAGACCGGGAAACGGAAAAAGTATACTCGGTGGGAGAATCCTTGAGTGTCACGTCTTCCGACTGTACGGGAATTTCCCGCTGCTCCGAAACGTATCGAAGTGTCTTTGTCTCAGGATGCATCCGCAGGGCCGTATGCCACTCCCGGCGAATCAAATCGACCTTCGATTTGAAGCCATTGATGGGCGTGTCGTTTATGTCGACCGCTACAAGACGAATCTTCTGGGGGGTATTAGGATTGATGTAATAGTCGCCCGGTCTCTGCACGCCGATGAAATAGTCCTTAGGATAAACGATCGTGGACGTCGATTGGTAAACGGGTCTTCCGGATTCATCGAACACCCCGACTCTTCCGCGCACCCGTAAGAGACCCGGTGCGGTTGCTGTCTTGGGAATTGTCAGGGATGTTTCACCTTTGCCCTCGTTATCGGTTTTGCCGTTATCGGTTATTACGTCGGTAGGAAAGACCTTCGTCGCATCGTCGTTGAACCGGAAATCGGGGAATTGCTTGGACCGGAACGGAATTCCATCAAAACTCACCTCCATTTCCCAGTTGCGCCCGGAGGCAGGAGGTCCGAAAAAGTTGTGTGCTTCAAAGTTATAGGCAAGAACCTCCGCCGGCTTCGCCGTTTGTTTTGACGCGTCCAGGCTGATCCTAATACGGTCGGGGACAAAATCTTCTACGCTGACCTGGTACGTGGTGAGAAACACGGAGGTGCCAGTGTACAAACTTATTTCGTATTGGCCTGTCGGCGCTGATGCTGAAGTCTGGTAGCTTGCCTCGAATGATCCCTCTTCATTGAGCGTGTACTGGGTCTCGGAGATGAGCGTTCCTTTTGGGTTGTTGATCCTGACGCGCACCGGCATGTCCGGAGGGAACGGTTCGTTCAACGTGCGAACGATCCCGGAGAAGTACATTTTCTCCCCCGGACGGTACAGATTTCTGTCGCCGTACAGGAATGCATCATACAGTCCCTGTGCGTCGCGCTTTCCTTCCACTTCAAATCGTGACGTTTCGACCTGATAATCACCGAGATTGAGGAAATTGAAATCGTCCCCTTTCTCGGCTGTAATGAGCTTGATGGAGAAGCCCTTCGTGAGCTGGTCGAGCTTCTCGAAACGAGCAACGCCATCGCCATCTGTTTTCGCGAAAGTGATGGTTTGATTGTTCGTCGAGATCAGGTTGATCGTTGTACCGGAGAGGGGAGCGTTCGTTTCGAGGCTGATCGCGAACACGTGCAACGTGTTCTGGCTTCGTTTGACCATGAGTCCGATGTCGGAGATCGAGATGAGTTTTGAAGTCGAACGCCACCCCTCTTCCGGATTCGCGATCTGAACGAGATAGAACCCCTTGTAGTCGGTCCGAAGGTAGGAGGTCAGATCGAACGCTGTCGTCACTTCCTGATTGGGGGAATTGTTGATAGTGATTGTTTTGCTGTCGAGGAGCCGTCCGAAGTTGCCTACAGAGTATCGAAACTTCCGTCGATAATATGAACGACCTTCATCTTCATCGTAGGAATAGTCATAGTCATATTGCCTGCCGCCGTCGAGGAAATGAACGAGATTGTTCTGAAAGACCTGACTTACCCGCACCTCGAGTTTGGAGAGATTGACCGTCTTGAACTCGATCGTCTTTTGTCCGGCCAACAGCATGTAGACGCCGGTGGGCGACGTAAAGCCGAATGAGGGTTTCACGTTGCCGATGACGATGTCGGCCTCATAAGCGTTCTTCGTTTTTGCCCCTAGAACGCTCTCTAAACCCTGCTTGATGAGAAGGTGAAAGGGTGTTCCCGGCTCGAATTTTCCCCGCAGGGTGAACGTGAGCCGGTCGTCGCTTACAAGCTTGTGGGGCCTCACCGGGTTGAGCTCGATAAGCGATTCAGCGGTCTTAAGGTCGACTTCCTGTGACGCCTTGATTTGTATCCAGCTTTCGGTTCCGTCGAACCCGAAGGAATGGCCGTAAATTTTGAGCTCCTCAAGCCCGGGGAGTTTGTACACGAACGGCTCCTTCATCATTATCCGTGTCTGCGTCTCGGGTGAGACCAGACCATTGTCGATCTCGATGGCGATCTTGCGTTCTTTTTCCAGTTGCGTCAGCGCCCCGATTTCGATCGGTATGACCCGGCTGGGCACAGCCGTCATCATCTTGATGTGTTCGTACGGCTGGTCATCGATCAGAATTTTGAGGTGTTTCGCCAGCTCATCGGGATTCACGTTGTAGGTGAACGATAGGTTCGCTCTCACCCCGACCGTTTGCCTGTTGTCGATGCGGTCATAGAAAAACTCCGCGCTCGTCATGAAGAATGGTTCCGTCGAGAAGGAGAACTCGTCATCTCCCTTGAACGCCTTGGCTCGGGCGGCCTTGAGAAACAGGGACGTGTTGAATTTGCCCTTGAATTTCACATCACCGGGAAGCGCCGCGTCGGGACTGAAGACGAGATGAGCAGAGTCCTGCCAGACGAATTTTCCTTCGATGTGAGGAGTGAACTCGATGTACGGTGTGGTTGTCCATGCGTGGATTGAATCTTCCGGCACGATGCCCCGGGAGAATTCAAAGGTGAAAACAGTGTTGTTCGGAACCGTGCCCTTGGGAAGAGGAGACAACACTCTGAGGGAGTCGGACTCTCTGACGGAGCATGATGAGAGTGCGAGGGTGCCGACGAGCGTCAACGCAAAGAGAGACAGTCTGGTCATGATAAATCTCCCTGTGATGTGAGTGAACAGATGGATACCTGAACGGTAAACCCGGTGCTAAAGCATGATATGAACCGTCACCTTGACGGAGGTCATCCGGCCCTTGTCGTCGAGACAGGTGATCGTATGAGTTCCTTCTTTGAGTGACATGAAGAGGCGGGCGCCGGCCCTTTTTCGACCGATAAATCGCTCGTCGATGTACCAACGATGTTCGCTCACTTCGACGCCTGAGCTCGCCTGGAAAAGGATCTGCTGGCCTTCTTCCGTCAGATAGTACGTCATGTCCTTCGACGGACTGGCGATTTTGGGACCTTCTCCCGCAAACAGGCGATCGCACGCGGGATTGTGTGGCGGTGCAAGTTTGAACGGTATTCCCGCTTTCTTCCAGTACGCCAAGAGCTCCGGGGGAAACTCCAGACACACCTGCACCCCGTAGGGGTTGTCGCCGAGGCAATTCGGGCAATAGTGTTTCTTTCCGTCGCGTGAAACGAGATACTCTTTGTGGATGTCGCAATACAGATTCTGAGTCTGCGTGACGGAATAGATATCCTGGACAAGGTCCTTGCAGTACGCGGTTGGGAGTTTTCCGCTCGTGGCGCAGACGGAGCGAACATCGATGTCCGGTGGCGTACGGAGAATGGTCTTTCGGTTGGCGGTGGATATCGAATTGAACAAGTCGATCAGCAGCGGTGCCGCCGACTTGCTTGCGACCAGGTCTGGAATGCCTGTGTTGGTGACGTTTCCCACCCAGACTCCGATTGTAAATTCCGATGAATAACCCAGGCACCAGGCATCCCGTCGCCCGTAACTGGTGCCGGTCTTGAATGCGACTCTCGGCAGGTTGAGTGATGACGCGAAGTTGTTCGGCAGGTCGGGCCGGTCCATGCCCGACAGGATTTCCGTGACGAGAAAAGCTGTCGAAGGGGAGAACGCGCGCCTCCTTTCATTCCTGTCATTCCTCGATGCTTTGATGAAAGTGGGTTCCCGGTACATGCCTTCGTGGGCAAAGGTGGCGTACGCCGCCGTCAGTTCTTCCAGCGTGACACCGCATCCGCCAAGGATGACGCTCAGACCGAGTTTCTCTTTCTGCGCTTTCAAGGATGCTACACCAACATCCTCCATGAACTGGAGAAATCGCGGCGCGCCGGTTCGCCGCAAGAGCCGAACAAATGGGACATTCAATGATCGGCGCAATGCCTCGTCGGCATAGACGAAGCCAGAGAACTTGCCGTCGTAGTTTTCAGCTGTGAAACCCTCATCGTCGTACGGGACATCAAGCAGGCGTGTTTTGGGCGTCAGCGTGCCTCGTTCCATCTCGAGTGCGCAGAGAAATGGTTTGAGCGCAGAGCCGGGTGACCGCAAGGCTCGAATGGCATCAACCTGTCCCTGTGTGGAGGAGTCCGTGAAATCCGGGGAGCCGATGTACGCTATGACCTCCATGGTACTATTGTCAATCACAATAACGGCGCTATTCTGGACGCCCTGCTTCTTCCATGGGCGCACGTGGTTTCGCAGAAGCATTTCGGCTGTTGTTTGCGTCGCGAGATCAAGCGATGTCCGAACTGCCGCAGATGTGTTGGCCTGTTCCTTTATCCTCCAACAGAAATGCGGCGCGACCATGCTCAGCGGCTTCCGTTTTGCTTCGGACCTCATCTCCCAGATGACGATGGAATCGAGACGGGAAAGAAGTCCACGCTTGATCCATTGAGCTGATTGCCTTTTCCGCTCCATAAAAAGATCTGACGCGTTCTTGTCCGGTCGCAGATGATTAGGGTCGTTGGGGATGAGAATGAGATCAAAGAGTTGCGCGATGTTCAATCGTTCCAGTGGAGTCTGGTAGTAGAACAGAGAAGCTGATTCCAGCCCTTCAATATTGCCGCCGAGGGGCACGATAGAGAGGTAAAGGTCGAGAATTTGATCCTTGGAGTACCTCCACTCCAACTGGAACGCGCGGAACATCTCGATTACTTTGTTAGAGTACGTTCTCTCTTTCCGCTCAAGCATCCGCGCCACCTGCATCGTGAGGGTCGACGCGCCGGACACCCTTCGGCCTGCAAGAACGTTTTGGAGAAATGCCCTACAGACCGAAACCGGATTCACTCCCGGATGGTAGTAGAAAAACCGGTCCTCTTTCTTGATAAGGACATCCTTCAGGCGCTTGGGGATTTCGCCGGATCTTGTCTGGAGGCGCCACATACCATCCTCAGCAAGGAACGCATGGAGAAAGGCTCCGTGGCGATCCTGCACGACGAGTGAATATGGTTTAAGAGGTGGAAGCGGAAACAGAGCATTGAGCGTGAGGAACAGGAGGAAGAAGATTGCAGCGGATGAGAGAAGAAAGGCGAAGATCGTGGTAAATCTTCTCACTTGACTCTCGCAGGACTAGGGGAACGCGGGACGGTGCATGATGGTTGACACGGGCAATCTAAGGGAAGGTACGAAGAATGTCAAATGGCGGCTGTTTACCCGACGTTTCGAAAGCGGGATTGTCCACCAAACGTCAGCGAATCACTCTCATCAGAGCGGCGCGTTGACACAAATGATCTTGCAGAATCAGAGGGGAATCCCTGCCTCCCCATGAGCTCGCGCAGAGATGTGGTGTAAGCAACGCAATGCTTCTGAGGGTCATCAACGTGGAGTCGATCGATCTACTTCCAGTTCATTCGTTCACGTAACGAGGCAATGTGTGCTACATGGTGTCGTCCGTGCCAGGCATAGAGTTGGAGAATTCTGTCGAGTGCGATGGTTCCCATTTCAGGGTGTTTGACGGTTTTGGCAAAATCTGAAGTCGCCATTGAGCGCAAGAATATAGTCCACCGCTGATGAAGAGACTCAAGAAGGATAAGTGATGGCTCAATGGGTGATGACTTTGCATCAACAAGCTCAGCCCACAGGTTCTCTTTGTAAGGCTTCACCGGCGGTTCTTGTTCGGTCATACCGAGCTTGAAACGTATATACGCATTCATATGGCTGTCGGGGATGTGATGAACCACCTGCCGTACGGTCCAGCCACCCGGTCGGTACGGAGTATCGAGCTGTTCTTCCGTGAGGCCTTTTATCGCCTCGCGAAGCTTGGCCGGTGCTTCCGCAATCTGTCGAATGAGGTTCTGTCGGCTGACATCGTTAAGTTCAGGTTCCGGTTGGAATTTTCCGACGGGATAACGAAGATCTGTCATGATGTCTTTACTCCTCTAATGAACAACAATTTAGTGTTTTTCCCCGAGAAGCGAGATCTTGCCGTCAAGATCTGAAACGATCACGCGGCGGTTCTCAAGGAGAACGGGCGTACTTGTGATCGTCACGCCAATCCGGTGTTCCCAGCGAATCGCACCCGAGTGGGCATCTAACGCAAAGATCAGTCCGTTTTTTGTTCCGAAATAAACTACACCACCTCGCTCTATCGGCATGGATGGATCAATATCGTAACCGTAGCCGCAGTTTGTGGTCCAGACTTCTGCAGGCGACGAAGCGGAGGAACTGAACGCAACAACTGTGTCCGTCATGCATCGCACATAGATCCGTTTGCCGTCTTCTGAAATTCCTACGCACTCCCTCACCTGATGTTGCTTGGAGCGCCAGATCGTTTTTCCTGTTCGGGCATCGATCGCTGTCATGAAGCGGTCGGGCGCAACGACGAACACCTTTCCGTTTGCTGCCACCGGCCAGCATGCGGCTGGGGAGTACAGCACTCCAGTGTTTCCATTCGACCACTTCCAAAGCAGTGAACCGTCCTTGACAGACAACGCGTAGAGATATGTGTCCCACGCGCCAAAAATCACCATTTCCTTGTAAACAAGCGGCTTCGTCTCGACGAACCCGCCCACGTTCTTGAACTCCCACTTCACTTTCCCCGTCTTCAAATCCAGAGCACGAAACACTCCGTCGCTCCCGCCGATATAAACCAAGCCATCGCGGATGGTCGCCGCGGCAACGACAGGAGCGCCCGTCTGTATCCTCCACAAGGGTGTGCCGCGGTTGGCATCCAGGCAGTAGATATTTCTGTCAGAAGAACCGATGACCACCCTGCCATCAGAAACATCAGGAGTAGAATAAACAGTTCCTGCGGTCTTGAATCTCCATTTCAGCGATCCATCCCTTGCAGAGTAGCAATTCACCATCCCGCTGCTGTTGCCTGAGATGACACAATCCTTCCACACGGCAGGGGTTGACGCAATTGTGAACCGGGTGTCTACGCTCCAGCGGGTTTGTGTGCCGGGATAAGTTTTGTTGACAACAGAATCCGGACGGGAATATCTTCTTGTGTCTCTGGAGAAATCCCGTTGCCCGATCCCCACAGAATGCCATGGGTTTTTCCAGCCGGCCTTCGGTGTTCGTTCCGTAAAGAACATCATCTCGGAATTTACGTCAACGATGGTGAAAGCGCCGGCGGTTTCGCGCTCACGGAGGTTCGACCGGCCCATGACTCCCGGAAGACCCTCGAAGTTCATCACCTCGTTGGTGTGGCCATGTCCGACGAGAACCACTTGTGTGTTGCATTGCTTAAGCCTCTCGACGACGGTATACCAGTTGTCGATTCCCGGATCAAGAGGATAATGAGTGATAAAGAACAACGGTTGAGTTTTCTTCGGGAACGCGGCGAGAGTCGAGTCGAGCCAGCGGAGATCCTCCGGTGAGAAGTGTCCGTCTCCCATCTTCATGATCGGACCTTGGTGGATTCCGATGAACCGGTAACCACCGTAAGTGAAAGTAAACTTGTCGCTCCCCCAAAGAGCAAGGAACTCTGTGCACCCCGATTGAGACCATTTTGTATCGTGATTGCCGGGAATAATGTAATAGGGCTTCTTCAGGCTGTCGAGAATGGACTTGGCCGTTTCCTGTTGGGCATCGGAGCCTATTTCCGTGATGTCGCCAGAGAGAATCACGAACGCTATGTCGTTCATTCCATTGATGTCGCGAACCGAGCTGCTCAGATCCGCCGCCCCGGTCTGACTGCCGACGTGTGTGTCGCTCAACCAGGCAAACCTAAAACTCTGCCGCTGAGCGAAAACAGCGGAGGAAAGAAGTAGGAAGATGATAAATGAGGAACGGATGAGAGTTCTCATGGAAATTGTTGTGGTGTTTGACCGGATACTTCTAAAGCACGAAAATCGAAAAGCGAAATATCAAAGAAACTCGAAATTCTAAATGCACAATCCGAAACAGAAGCCTTTTGATTCTTGCTTTTTCGGGCTTTGGATTTGTCCCGCCTCTGGATTCCGCTACCGGGCGGGATTCAAAAGCGGAATTTGATATTTCGATATTGAGATTTCGTATTTGCGTCATATCTATCCGAAGGTAATTCTTATGCTGATCGACAAAACCGTCTCCCAATTCCTCGATGAACTTGCCTCAAACTCACCAGCCCCGGGCGGAGGCAGCGTTGCTGCCCTTGCCGGCGCTGTCGGAGCCGCACTCACTT
>JAPLFP010000250.1 GCA_026390585.1 Ignavibacteriales bacterium
AGTTGCAGCGCGACCCATCCAGAGCAGGTGTGCATCGGAGGCCTTCCTGTTCAACACCGCGTGATAGATGTCGTATGTCCAGACGGTGTTGAAGGCGCTGATATTTCCTGCCTGACCGGCCATGAAACCTGCAAGAAGGGCCGTGACACCCAAACCCACAAGTCCAGCAGGATAATACCGAGCAATCAGGAGCGGCAAGGCGGAATCATAGTTGATCTGCCCGCCATCCTTCAATAAGGAGAAACCGCTCTTGGGGTCGTTGGCAAGAACAATAGCGATCAGGCCGGCGAGAATGACGATGAACGGGACCGCCATCTTGAAGAACGAAGCGAGAATCGGCGTCATTCTCGCCGTTCGCAAATCCTTCGCGGAGAAGGCTCTCTGGACGACGAGAAAATCCGTAGTCCAATAGCCGAACGAGAGAACAAAACCCAGTCCAAGAACGATTCCGCCCCATGTTATGAGCATTCCATTCTGCGATGGGTCACCGCTCGTCGACCACAGGGTCGTGTACGAGACAGTCTTGTAGAGCTCATCGACTCGATGGAAGATGTCATGAATGCTGCCGATCTCGACAATCCCGAGTATCGAAACAAGAAAGAGGCCGAACCATATCAGGAAGAACTGGATGATCTCGGTAAAGATCGCCGACATCAAACCGCTCAGCGTCACGTACGCGGCGACGGTCGCCGCCGAAATCCACATGCTGATATTCCAGTCCCAGCCAAGAAATGTATGCAAGACGAGCGCCATTGCATACAGGTTGATGCCCGAAACAAGCAACGTCATCCCAGCGAACGCAATGCCATTCAGCACTCGGGTTTTTTCGTCAAATCGAAGTTTGAGGTAGCCAGGCACTGACTTGATGCGACTGCTATAGTAGAACGGCATCATGTACAATCCCAGAAAGAGCATAGCGGGAATTGCGCCAATCCAGTAGAAATGGGCGACGTACATTCCGTACTTGAAGGTGTTGCCGGTCATGCCCAGGAGCTCTAGCGCTCCGAGGTTTGCCGAAAGAAACGCCAGCCCGGCGACCCAAGCGCTGTTCTTCCGGCCAGCAAGAAAGAAATCATTTTCGTTTTTCGTGAATCGCCTGAGGTACCAGCCAATCCCCAGCACAAAACCGAAATAGAGGGCGATGATAAGCCAATCGGAAAAAGCGAGTTGAATGGATTGCATCAGGGCTGTCCTTGCTATGAGAGAGTGATGTATTGTTCGGAATGAGAGACAACAGTGCAACAGCAGCCGGTTGGCCTTGAATGGCAATACCAGCGTTAATGGTGTAGCTTACACGTTCTTGATGGGAAAATCAAGCACTTTGGAATGATACCCGCATTGCCGGTGGAACGCCTTTTCATTTCCGCGGTGAAAGTCGTTGAAGGATGTCGACCATCTTTCGGACTTTGGATGCATCGGTAATTAGTCGAGGAGAGCGAGAGAATTTCGAATCGGAAGAAGCAGGCACGAATGTGGAAGAAACAGAGCTTAATGCGTGGACCTCGTCAACATTTGTCTTCTCAATCACATCGGCGACATTCTCAACAGTGATACCTCCCCCTGCGAGCACCTTGATTGAAGATCCTGCTTTCCGGACAAGGTCTGCCAATGTTTGGACACCAGTTTCCACAGACGGTTTTCCTCCCGAGGTCAATACCCGATCGACTCCCAACTGAGTCAACTCCGAAAGCGCCGCGAACAAATCGACAGTTTCATCAAACGCACGATGGAATGTCACTGACAAAAGCCGGGCCATCTCCAGCAGGATCTTGGTTCTCGCGGTATCGATCGTCCCATTGCTGGTGAGAATCCCAAAAACAAGCCCATCAATGCCGAGCTTTTTGGATTCCTGGACGTCCCTCTTCATCACCTCAAACTCAGCCTTAGAATAGCAGAAATCCCCTGTCCGTGGCCGTATCATCACGTGGACTTTCAGCGAGACTTGCTCCCGCACTGATCTGATCATGTCGATGCTTGGCGTGGTACCACCGTGCTCAAGGTCAGCGCAGAGCTCGATCCTTCCTGCACCCCCCCGCTGTGCGGCGACCGCGGATTCTACAGAATCCACGCAGACTTCAAGAATCAACGATCGTTCCCCTATTTTGACATGTACTCAGCGTCGTAGACTTTCGTCACGCCGTCTTTGTGTAGTGTGTATTGCAGACCTTTTCGGTAGCTCGCCGCTCCGATCTCGCCTGCCTTGTTCATCGCTACGAAGCCCGCGAGGAAATCTTTCCCTTGAGCGTACTTCGGCTGTTTGTGAACAATCCGCTCGAGGGCAATCCGGCAGGCATCCTGAGGCGACTTGCCGTTGCGCATCAATTCGACAATAAGAAAGCTCCCGGCAACCTTGATGACGGCTTCTCCAATGCCAGTCGAAGTCGCTCCTCCGACATCACCGTCAACATAGAGTCCCGCGCCGATGATTGGCGAGTCTCCGACTCTCCCGCGTATCTTCCACGCCATTCCGCTCGTTGTGCAGGCACCTGCCATGTTTCCTTTTGCATCCATTGCCAGAAGACCGATGGTGTCGTGGTTGTTCTTGTCCACCTTCGGAGGATTGTAGTTGTTGGCCTTCAACCATTCTTTCCAAGCCTTCTCCGCTTCCGGCGTCAGGAGATTCTCCTTCTTGAAACCGTTCTCCAAAGCAAACTGCAGTGCTCCTTCTCCGGCAAGGATCACATGCGGTGTTTTCTCCATCACGAGCCTTGCAACAGAGATGGGGTGCATGATGTGCTCAAGAAACAACACGGAGCCGCAGTTGCAGTCACCATCCGTGATGCAGGCATCGAGCGTGACTTTTCCATCGCGATCGGGGAAGCCGCCGTATCCCACGCTTGTCACTTTCGGATCTGCTTCCGGTACCATGACCGCCTTCTCGACCGCGTCGACAACTGTTCCTCCGCTTTCGAGCGCCTTCAAGGCTGACTGCGGTACTTCCATGCCGAAATCCCACGTGGAGAGAATGATCGGACCTTTGGCTCCGGTGTCGACCTTTGAAAGGAAACCTGCGCTGGATTCCGAAAGTGCGTTCTTTGTGATCATTGTTGCGGCACCTGCGAGCGATGCAGTCTTGATAAACGTTCGACGTTTCATCTGATCATCCTTTGTTTAGGGAGAACACCGGCTATTGAAGCCTATCATCGACTGAAGTCGACGACTGGCAAAGCGCGAAACCCTTCGGGTTTCGAAAAACAAGACGTCCCCGCCTGCCACTATGAGACTTATGAGGCGGGCCCGCCTAAGTCCTTCGGACGTCGGCGGGCGGGCAGGCGATTCATCGGATTGCGCTGCGAAATCATTTGTCAGCAGCGTGTCAGTTCCACTGCGCCAGTACCTTGCCGGTCTTGCGATCCACAAAAATGAGCGCTGTACGCTGTGCCCGAACGGTGATGCTCAACGGCGTGTTTGATTCGCGATGATTCCATTTGACTTCTGAATCACGGTCACACTCGGAAACGAGCGTATAGAGCACGGAGTCACTGAACACTGTCGGCACGATCAATACCGAGGGATTCTGCTGCTCGACTTCACATGTTGCCACCACTCCAGCCTCTTTGAGGGCGAATCGATAGAGAGCAGCTATCGTCTCCGGCGTATCAGAGCTCTCCACAGGCAACGGTGACCAGAGGATCTTGCCTTTTCCCCGCCGGATCGTCGAAATAGCCGGTATGTCGCCTCCTTCGAAGACAGACTTCTCGATACGTTGAAGTTTGTCACCTCGATAGCCGAGACGATATTCTTTTCGACCGATGACGACAGACTCTTCTTGTGCGACTGGGCGCGTGGAGGCATCGATCCCGAGTTGCTTCAGTCGCGGTCGCTCCAGCCAATGTTCGTTCGCGTCGATGGGTCCTGTGAGAAGCAGAGTTGCCCCTTTCTCTACGATCTCGAGCAATTCATCCCAGGCGCGGTCACTGAGCACTCTCGCCGATGGGAGAATCAGAAGTTGTGGAACTTCTTTGAGCAGGTGTAGTCGATACTCAGAAACCGCTCGCATGGGGACGTTGCAGTGATAGTACATCATGCGCACAGACTGGCGCGTGGCATCAGAAGCGGAATTTCGTGTCGAGAACATATTTGAATGCGGAATGACCAAAACCACTCCTTCTTCCTGCTTCCCCTGCATCAGGTGTTTCTGATCTGCAAAAAACCGCGCGTATCCTGTCACAGCGCTCAGTTCGGGTTTGGCAGTACCATCTACGCGGAAGAGTCCGATGGCCGCTTCATTATCTGATTTCATAAACGGATTGGTGTTCCAGATCCACTCGATGAACCCTGCCCCGCCAACCCCCATTGAGATCGCGAGCTTGCGTTCGAGAAGCCGTGCAGCATCATGTTCCGTTCTCCAGGCACTCCCATCCATCTTTTCGTAGAACATGACACCTGTTTCTTCGACCAGATTGGGCTTTCCCGGTGCTTTTGTGAGAACATTATCCCATACAAGATCGTCATTCAACCACCAGTTGTGGACACACGTGAATTCAACGCGGTCGCTGAAGAATTGAGGATTGGGCCGGTCTCCAGTTCCGCCTTCATCCTGTCCAACGGTGATGAACTGATGAGCGTTGCCGTTACTCCTGATCGCTGAAGTCATCTGGTCAATCCACAAGCGAAACATCTCCTGCGCGAACAAGCGATAATCGACGGCCTTGATTGGACGATGGTCATCGAAGATATTCAGGTCGGAGAAATCCTGCGGTGTCGGCAACGAAGCTGGCTCATCGGCCGAAGTGCGATGCATCTCCTGGATCTGAGTGCCCCCTTCAAACTCGCCATTCGCCTTTACACGATTCTTCAGCCAGTCAGCCCAGGCGACTCCCTCGAATCTGTCGTAATTCGGGCGGCACGTCCACAGCTGCTTCGGATTGCAGAACGATGGCTCATTGATCAAATCCCAGAAGACATCGTTGACGGTTCTGAATCTGAGGGCGAGCGAACTCACAAATTCCTTCTGCGCGCCGATTGAGCGTGGATCGAGGTAAGGATTCTCCCCGCCCCATTGTTCGGGGACGAACGCGAACAACGTGAAGATCAGAGGAATGTCATATTTCCTTGCTGTCAGGACAAACGCATCAAGAGCGCGGAGAGCAACTTCATTCGGAGCGCCAACATCGAGCATCACGTTCTTCCAACCGGTCCATATCCCTGTCCGAACCATGTTGATCCCTGCTTGCTTCATCTCGGCAAAATCTCTGTCCCAAAGAAATGGGTTCGGCTCCAGCAGGAACTTCCGATGTACATCAGAAATCATATACGTCGTGCCGGTGACAGGATAGGGTTTTCCGTCCCTGAGGATGTAGTTGCTATCCAACCCATACGGTTTCCCCGATGAAATCAGCAGTTCATCATACATCCAGAATCCCGTCGTGTGCCGGAGAGGGACGTCAACTGAAGTCAAGCGAAGCGATGCTACAATACGATAGAGTCCCGGCGCGAGTTTCTTCTTTCCGCTCAGCGTAGCTGCACCCAACGCGACCACACCTTTTCCCTGCAACGAAACTCTCATCGACTCCAACAACTTGCCTTTCGCATCCTGGAGCTCAATTTCACACTCTCTCGTTGCGAGCTGCTCGACATCCGCTTTAGGTCGGCGAAGTTGAACGGTGACCGATGGAAGCTCGCCATCGCGGTACGTAGCGAACGATGTTCGGACGGTGAATTCCATCGCGCCCTGCATTGCTGTATCGGCAAGAGTGCGGACTGCCTTCGGAGAAATCGAGCCTGAGAAATTGGCCAGCACCCACCGTCCTCCCGCATAATCTCCCTGCAGACGGTCAATCTGAATGATCGGAGCGGCAACTTTCTGGCCACCTTTGTTGACCCCAAGAACCAAAGGCTCTAGACGTGCATCCCGCGCTCCTCCCGTCCCGTCTTCATCCGGAAAGTCTTTCGTGACAGTAAACCGAACATAGGACTCATAGACTTCCTTCGCCTTGAATTGATCTACAAGTTCTTCTGAACCATCGAGTGCGCCCGCACCATGGTACGATCCGATTTCCGAGGCTGAAACAGGGAACGCCTGGGTGATCCCGAGCTTCTTGTGATATGCTGTCTGCCGAACCTCTCTGCGCCACCCATCCTTGATCTTCACCACTGGCCTTGAGAACGGAATGCCGCCAAGGTTCAACCAGTTTCCCCCCTCCCGAAGATAGCGCCAAACGGAAACCCACGCCTTCTTGGGAAACGCAGATCCATACGGCAAGACGAGAAGCTGGAAAGAACCCGGGTTCAATTTGTTTATGAGATCATCCAATCCAAGATATGCCACCTCGTAGCCAGCGAACGATCGTTCCAGAAATGACCGATCCATGGTCATTCCATCCTCTGCCGGGAACGACGGCTCGAAGAACACAGCGACCTTTAGCTTCTGATTTGGGGTGAGCTCGCGATTTGATGCGAGTGAGGAAACTGAACTCGCGACCGATCCCACCGCCAAACCGCTCGCTGCCTTGAGAAAATCTCGCCGACGGATTTTCATAGCATTACCTCGTAGTAACGGTGATTTCATCGACAGACGACCACACGGAAAATGTCAGAGGTACGATCCAAGATTGACGTTCCTATTGAACGGTCAGCATTCTCGGTGGGATCTGTTGCTTCGGCATTCCCGGCCCCTCAAGAGAGACGAAAAGATCAGAGGCTCCGCCTGACTGGAAGTACCACACTTCCAATTTGTGCTTCCCTCTTGTCAGTGTTGACTTGCCGTTGAGTTCGGTCGTGCCATGGAGTCCGTCGTTGTTGATCAACAATTTGTCGTCAAGAAACAGTTTGCTGCCGTCATCTGAGCCGAGGAAAAATGTATAGTCGCCATCGCTCGGAAGATCGATGAGGCATTTGAACTGAAATCCATAGTCCTCCCATCGATGCGGGAGTGGTGTGAGACTCAGATCGAACGTCCTCCCCGACCTCAACGGTTTCATCGCAACCATATTGGGGAGGAGTACCCAGACATCCTCAAAATAGTTGTATGCGACCCCGTTGACCATCGGGTCTACAGTCAGAAATGAAGTTGTGATTGGTGCGCTCGCTTTCACCCCGGGGATTGAGAGCATGGCTTTCAGCGTCTGGTCACCTTTGATGGGGATCGGCTTCGCGTACCTCAGCGACGATGTGGTCGGATCTTGCCCATCGAGCGTGTAGTAGATCGTCCCATTCGGAACAGGGCTCGATATTGTCGCAACAGTATCCTTGAATATCACTTTTCGGCCACCGATTCCAAGCGGCGTCGGGACACGGTAGTTGATATCCCGCAGTCCAAGACGCTGATAGTGCGACGTCATCCGTTGCATAAAATCTTTGAAGTTGCGCTGGGACTTTTCCGTCCACACCACTTCACTCAATGCAATCATCCTCGTTGCCGCCATATATTCGACCTGACGGTAGTTCGGTATCCACTCGGTCCAGACATTTCCCTGAGCGCCCAGAACATGCTTCGACTCTTCCGGCGACAAAGATGAAGGAACCGGTTCATAAGCATAAACTGTGTCGATCGGCAAGAATCCTCCGATGGCTTTCGGCTCCCCTGCCACACCCTGATAGTAATCAAAGTAACAGTACGTCGTTGGTGTCATGACGACATCGTGCCCCGACTTCGCCGCTTCAATTCCTCCCTGTATTCCTCTCCATGACATCACCGTTGCCTTTGGCGGCAGGCCGCCTTCGAGGATTTCATCCCATCCCACCAGTCGCTTCCCGCGGGCGTTAAGCATTTGCTCCACCCTCTTGATGAAGTAACTTTGCAGCTCCTGCTCATTGTTCAGACCATTTGCCGCGATGCGATCCTGACAGCGCTTGCAGTTGCTCCATCGAAGTTTCGGGCACTCGTCGCCGCCGATGTGAAAGAACGGACCCGGAAAAAGAGCCGACACTTCGTCGATGACCTCCTCGACGAAGTGGAAGGTCTTTTCATTTCCTGCGCAATAGACATCGTTGAACACTCCCCATTCTGTGGCCACCGTGAACGGTCCGCCGGAACACGAGAGTTCAGGATATGCAGTCAAAGCTGCCTGTGAGTGACCGGGCATCTCAATTTCCGGCACAACAGTTATGAAATGCTGACGGGCATATTCGACGATCTCCCGAACATCATCCTGTGAATAGAAACCACCGTGAGGCGTCCTATCACCCATCGTCTCCTTCCGCCACGCACCGGCAGTCGTCAGTCGCGGATATTTCTTTATCTCGATGCGCCACCCCTGATCTTCTGTCAAATGCCAGTGGAATGTATTCATCTTGTACGAAGCGATCATGTCAATGTATCGTTTCACTGAATCCTTTGAGCACAAATGCCTGCCGACATCGAGATGCATTCCTCTCCAGGAGAACCGGGGTTTGTCCTCGATTCGTACGCACGGAATTGACCATGATGTGTTCTCTGAAAATCCATTCTTCTCAATTTCTACGGGAAGGATCTGATAGAGAGTCTGGACTCCGTAGAAGGCACCCGCAGGAGTGGTCGCATCGATGCGAACGAGCTTCCGCTTGACCGTGAGCTGGTATCCCTCAGGACCAAGGTTGTCCTTGCCGGAAAGCGAGATGATAATTGCATCTTCGAGCTTGCTCTCCGACGCAAGAGGAGCGACAACAATCGGGTATCCCGTTGACTGCCTCAACCGGGAGGCAAGAACTTCGGCGATGCGCTGAACGTCAGTCAGACCGCCGTAGAGGACCATTGTCGTTTTCGTGACAAGGAAACTCCCGTCATCTCTTTTGAGAGAAAGAGGTTTGGGAATGATGGAGATCTCAGGTTCAACGTTGGGATTGGATGATCCTTCGGAAATGACCGTGCTGAGGACCAGAATGACCAGGATTTTGAAGAAGGTGAGTGTCATGGCTTCTCAATGTATAGGTGTGAAAGGACAGACTGGTGGGACAAAGACTATTCACTCCGTTTTCTGTGGCGGAAACGATCAAGAGAAACGGCTATGACAATAATAGCGCCGGCGACAATCTCCTGCACCCAGTTTGGCAGTTCCATTTTTGTGCAGCCGTTGGCCACTGTTGTCATGATGAGGGCTCCGACCAGACTCCCCATGATGCTTCCCTCGCCGCCGGCGAGGCTTCCGCCTCCAATCACGACAGCAGCAATAATATCCAGTTCCATCCCTGATGCCGTTGTGGGATCTCCGACCGTCAAGTACGAATACTGCAGAACACCCGCAAGCGCCGCGAATCCAGATCCAAGGATGTAAACCATCATTTTCGTTCGCTCAACGGAAACGCCGCAAATCCTCGCAGCGACCTCGTTGGATCCCACCGCAAAGATGTGCGTGTTCAGAAGTTTCGTGAGCCATGTTCCCGGTGTGACAATCATCTGCTCGCCCGCAAGACCTTTTGCGGCTCCGCGCAACGCACCCCACATGCCAAGAGTCACGATGAACGGAGCGAGTCTGACCTGGGTAATGAGGAGACCGATCATGGAACCGCAGATCATTCCGGCGAGAACACCGCCCATGGCTGCAACCAGAGGAGACGCACCGCTATTCAGAAGAAGTGCGACAATAACCGTTGTCAGGGCGATGACGGAACCGACGGACAGATCAATGCCGCCGCTGATGATAACCATCGTCATGCCGAGAGCTGCGGTCCCCACCACGGCAGTCTGGAGGAGCATCAATTGAAAGTTACCGGGCGTGGCGAACTTGCCGGGCGTGAGGATCGCGAACAGCGCGAACACAAATACCAGGCCAATCACCGGGCCAAGATTTTTGAGCCAGGATTTCATTCGATCAAGTGGCAAGAGGTCCTATTTCTTCAAACCTGCTTTGATATCTTCAAGCCCGACACCGAGCGTCGCACGGGCGATTGCATCAAGTTCTTTTTCCGGTCCTTCAAGATGCATCGTCCTGCTGACGTGAGTGCCGCTCTCGCTTGGTTTCAGTGCCAGTGCCGGGGACGAAGTCTCAAGTTCATAGAAACGACCGAGTTGAGCCGCACCTGGCTTGGGAGCGCCATCATTGTAGCTGTTGACGGCATCACCGCCGAACGGATCTTTCTGAATCTCCCACATGGAATTGACGTAGCCAGTCGCCCCCTTGGGGAGTGTAAACTGAATAATCGTCAGCACCTTATTCTGCGCATCGTAGCTGCCAAGCATGGATTTCGCTCGGCGCGGCGGCACACCGATCTTGCTGCGATAGTTGGCATCTGCAGCAAAATACATCACACCGTCCTTGATGACCAACCTTTCCGAAGGCACCTTTCCAAAGTACGTGTCGTTCACCACAGGACCGAGTTTCGACTCATCGCCCTTCACAAAAGGCACCACAATCGTGGTTGCATCCGCCGCATTGAACATTCCGAGGATCCAAATTGAGAGCAAGCCGCTGTCTTTAGCCCAAGCCTTCGTTCCGATATTCTTGATGGAGTTTATCGATTCATACGCAACAACCTTAACCCCCGGCTTGACCATCACACCAAGGTTCTTTTGTGCACTCTTTGTATCAAGCAAACGGATTTCCCGATTGACTTCGAGGTTGAACGTTGTCCCAGAGTAGTTCGTCAATTCGATCAAGCGACGACAATGCACGCGATCCCGAGCCTTGGCAACGAGTTCGAAGGGTTCCGTGTCAATGGTAGCCGGTGTGAACCAGTGATCAAGATCGAATGGATCTCCTTTTTTGAAGAACACCGAGTACTGCCCTCCCTCAGGTCCAATCCAGAACCGATCCTCACCGCCATAGACGTTGATATGTTCCTTCTTCTCGCCCGACGAGATCAGGTCACGATTGACCCACCCGTAGCTGATTCCTTGCGGACCACCAGCGGTGCTGGTCATGACCCGACCTTGATATGCCGGTATCACCGCCACCTGGTTGGAGCCAGTCTTATCCGACAAGACGATGACATCCACATACTGCTTCAGGAATGCCACATCATCCGTGAAATTGGGAGCCATTGTCTTCCCTTGTGCAAAGCCCGATTGAGTCGTCATAACAACCACCATAAATATGAGAACTAGTTTTTTCATAGCTCTATCTCCTTGTTTGCTTCGAGTCATCCAGCGAAACAATGGCCCACTGCTCACGCGACTGATCCAGCGTCAGTTTCCGAGTAGTTTCTTGATTTCCGGAGTGTTGAGATTGTCCCGGGTGATCAGCCGAACGCCGGTGTCAATTGTTATCGGCACATCCTTCCCCTGAAGTTTGGCGACAAGCGTCTTCACGCCTTGATATCCCATGAGCGTTGGATCCTGGGCGACCAACGCATCGACCTCTCCGCTCTGAAGCGCTTCAATGAGCGGAGGCGAAGTGTCGAACCCTACGAAACGAATTTTACCCGCTAGATTCATCTGGCGGAGAGCCAAGAGCATACCAAACGTCGAAGACTCGTTCGGACAGAAGACACCGTTGGCTTCCTTAAGTTTGTCGACGATATTCATCGAAGCTGTTTTCGCCTCTCCGGCCGTGGCTCCCGAATAGCGATTGTCCACTGTGATCCGGAGCCCACTGACTTTCCGTATTCCTTCGAGAAACCCCTCCTCGCGTTCCATTGTGCTCGCAGATCCAACCTGATACCGCAGGAGCACAACGTTCCCTTTGCCCCCGAGCAACTTGGCGAGATGATCCCCACCGAGATTGCCCCCTTTCTTGTTGTCCGTCGCAACGAAACTCACATAGTCCTTACCAGGTTCGCCTTTCAATCCGCTGTCAAAAATAACAACAGGGATCTTCTTCTCCATTGCTGCCGCAACGGGCCTTTGCAGAGCTGTGTTGTCTAACGGTGCGAGCACAATTCCTGTGACGCCTTCCGTGACAAACTGCTCAACGATAGCGATCTGCTGGGCTCTGTCATTCTCTTTGAGCGGACCCTTCCAGATAATCTCGACACCCAACTCTTTGCCTGCTTGTCTCGCGCCAGCCTCCACCGATTTCCAGAAGATATGCGTTGTTCCCTTCGGAATAACTGCGATCTTCATCTTTGGCTGTGCGAGAGCAAAGCATGACAACAGAACCGAAAGAATAAAAACGGCCACTGCAACGCGCACTCTCATACGTCAACCCTCATATGTTTGGTAGAAGTCCGACTTCTTACGGGGCTCGACCGGATTAGAAGTCGGACTTCTTACTGGTTTTAGGAAGAAAACATCTTTCGCATCACAAACCACACGTTGGCCGGTCGTTCGGCGAGACGCCGGACATACCACGGAAACCAGAAACTCCCATAACTGATAAGCACTCTGACGGAACAGCCTTCCCTGGCAAGCCTCAATTGCTCATTTGACTCAATTCCAAAGAGAAGGTGAAATTCGTACTCCTTCTTTGAAAGTCCGAGCTGCGCGGCCCTGGCTTGGAGAGATTGGATGAGGTTCGCATCGTGCGTCCCAACGACAACCTTCGATCCGGTTTTGACATGCTGCATCAGCGTTGTCGTCAGCTTGAAGAAGTTAGCATCAACATCTGATTTCTTCTTGAAAGCAATTGTGTGCGGCTCCTTGTAGGCCCCTTTCACAAAACGGATGGCAGGAGAGTACGGCAGAAGTCCCTCGAGATCTTTTTCCGTCCTGTAGAGATATGCCTGCAGACAAAGACCGACATTCGGGAACTCCATCCGCACTTTCTTATAGATGTCGAGCGTCCGGTCCACATAGAGGCTCTGCTCCATGTCGATCCACAACATATTCCCGACCGTCTTCGCCTCTGACACAATCGCAACAAGATTGTCGACGCAGGCTTTCTCGTTCAGGTCGAGTCCAAGGTGAGTGAGCTTCACAGAGACGTGGGTATCCAGACCTCGTCGCTGAATCTGACCCAAGGCATCAATGTACTCCTCCGCGTCTTTCCTCGCCTCGCGTTCATCCGTGACATTCTCGCCGAGATGCGTGAAGACCGTGTTGATCGACTGCGGCTTCAACTCCTCGGCTGCTCTCAGGGCATCCGCCAATTCTTCGCCGGGCATGAAACGCGAAACGGCGCGGCGGATGAATGCGTACCTCGGCAGCGCCTGGCGCAGCTTTCGGTTTTCAGAGATCCACAACAACGTGTTGCGCGCCAGCCCCATCGAATCCCCTTCAACAAAGTAAATAACGTCGGCTGTTCTTATTCCCGAGGTCTCCAGAAAGTCAACCAGCCTTTGGTCCTAACAATCGCACCATTGGGGAAAAGTCTCATGGTCATGATTGCTGCTAGTATGTCTCCACAAGCCAGTAATCCATTGAGAATCGAAACATAGGCTACCCAAAAGGAGGCTGTCTGTGTAATAGTAGCGAAGACGAGCGGAACTACACTGATAATAGTAAATGGCATGATCAAAATTGCCAAACACCTGTTCTTGGTGAGTTCTCCGACATAGGTAGTATAAATAAACATTCGTGAGGGCCAGAAACCAATCACCGTGTTTTCCGAAATCCCGATCTTTGGATGGACAGAAGCATGAATGAATTCATGGATGACAATAACTCCCAAAAGGCAGCCAACAAACTTGAAGATCGGGAGTGGAAAAGTCTGTGGTCCTATTTCATGCCATATCGGCGTGAATAGTGTCCAAAGAACAGCGAGGGAAACAGTCGTAACGAGTGCAATAGGAATTGCTCTCAGCTGGAAGCCCCCGACTGTTGGTTCACGCACCAGTATCCAGCTGTCATCCGGAGTGAACTCAGGTACTTCTGGAAGAGGTCCAAGCCTGAATATCATACAAAGTCATCTCGTAGGGGTGAGTTTTCGTTTCATGCCTGGCAATGATTCATCAAACAACCTTTTCTGGCGTTGCTGTGCTTTCAGTATTCTGTATTCCAAGAAGGGCGTCTTCCTTTTCTATCTTTGGAATTCTTTTTAACCAAATCAATTGTCTCAGCGAAGACACGAAACCTGCTATTGTCACTCCGTAAATTACCACGGAACCCGAAAGAATCGATAGAACGAGAAGAAATAATGCGATGGAACAATAGCGTCCAGATTGCACTAAGTATCCTGTCCTTTGGTGCATCCACAATTTCCCGTGAATTCCTTGCCGACCCGCCCTATAACCGAGCCAATTGCTGAGATGTTGAGTGTCAACAATGACAAATAACCCCCACACATATCCAAGAAACAACTCACACCACATCCGTGGAATTATCATCAACATGATTGACACGACCGTTCCAATGGCCACAGCAGCCATGAAATGTTTCGGATTAATCAATTGTCTTTTTGGTATCGAACTCTGAAAAGCGGGATGGCCCTCGATCGTGTTCGTCGGATAGCTTTGATAGTGTTCAAAGTAATGCTCCGCCCTTTCCTTCTCTTGAGCAATTGTAAGCAACCAGTCGCTCCACATCAGGAGAATTGTGATGAAGCCTGACACTATCGGGTGATCGACGAACCATTCAACCATAGTGCTTCTACTTTCCTTTCTTTGCCTCGTTTAGTTTCATCCGCGCCTTGACCAGCTTCTTTATGAGCACAACCGGAAGTTTATCGCCCAGAGGAAAGCGGATAGTCGCCGTGGCAGTTTCATAATCTTCCAGGTCCTTCTTGTGTACCTGTATCACTGGCGGCGGCAGATAGAGTCCGATGTGGTTTTTTGAAAGTCGGAAGTAGGCCAGTCGTCCTTTGTAACCGTAATACGGCATACCGTAGCTGATGCGCTCCACGGCATCCGGTGCGACACTTCTGATCGCAGCCCGAAGTGCTCTGAGCTTCCCCCGCACCTCTTTTGGAGCCGCCGCAATATATGCCTCAACAGTTTGTTGTCTTTTCATCTTAGGAGTTCGGTGTGATCACAGTTTGAACTTTTCAAATGATCATCTTCAAGTTGTCGTTCGATGACGGACTGCCAACCCCTTTCGGTCACCTCAACGGCGCCTAACGTTTCGGGGCACAACGCCGTGGCCCGAAGCCGCATCATCAACTTCCAATAGCCCCGCGGCTGAGGGCCATGGAGCGCGCTTAATAAAGAGGGCGTACGGACGAGTGCGAGCCGTTGTGCCCCCTGTTATGCGTAGCCCCCAAAGCCATGTTCCTGTCATTTCCCCGATTCCCTTCGATTGCCATCCTTGCACAGCATTTGAAAGTTCACCGATTCCGGTTTTCAGCCCTTGCTCCGCGCTCAGCGATGTAGCACGCCCATATTATCGATTGCCTTTGGCCCGATTGTGGGTAATGCAGAGCATCTGGCAGTTTTTGACCGAACTTCCGCCGCCCTTGCTCCATGCGGTAACATGGTCGGCGTCCATTTCCTTCAGTTCGTACACTTTACTCTTGTTTGCCTCGTGCCCCTCTGCGCAGAGCGGACAGTTGGATTTGCCCCTCGCTTTGGCATCGCTCGTTTGCTTCTTGTAGACCGATCGCTTAATGGCTTCGTCGAATACCCGCACATCCAAAAGTCTCTTTTCCTTCTTGCCGCCAAGGATGTATTCGCAGATGCCGCGACGGTTCTGCACATAGGGGTCGCCATAAAGCCGATGGACATCGGCAGATATCTTGGCTTGATCGTATGACTTCTTGTGGTGCTCCTCGTACAGCCTGCCCCACTCCAACCCCTGCATTTCTTTGAAAACGTCGATGAATACAGTCGAAACCCAGTCGATCACGGTGTTGAAGTAAGCCTTTAGCTCTTTAATGCTCTTATCGTTGCGATGCTGGCTCATGTAGCCGCCGATATCACCTTTGCTCACCCAGTCCAGGGCCCGCTCCAAAAACTCCTGCCGGTTCGCGCTGCCCTTGATGTACGCGCTCCACTTCTGGATGTTGGCGTTCTGGCTGTTGCTGAACTCGGCCTTTGCAAGCGTCACGAATGGCCCCGAGTACACCGCGTTTAGAAGCTCTTGCTCGTTTAACGGGACACCCGCGATGTTGACGGTCTGGAACCATTCCTTGATCTCGCTTTCGCTGCCCTCGCACTCATAAATCAATAGCCTCGAACTCAGGATTTTAGCCCGTTGGTCGGCGGGCAGACTGTCGAAGTTCTTCGGATTGCCGTTCTCCATGATCGCAAACTTGTTCGTAACGAACCGTCCGAAACTGGTGATCCGTTGCTGGCCGTCCAATACCTCGAATTTGTCCTTGGCGACTTTGTTGAAGTAGATAACCCCGAGCGGATAAGCCTTGAGCAGCGAATGGATGACCGCTTGCTCTTTCTGGCCCCCGCCGTCCGCATAAATGTAGTTGCGCTGGTATTCCGGCTGAATGGTGAGCTTTCCGCCCAGCCCATACAGCCCCTTGCCTTCCAATTGGTTGTACACAAACCCCTCGCAGACGTCGGCGACGGTGATGTCGGGTCTCAGTGTGGTTTTCATTTCACTTTCTTCCTATGCCTTATGAAAATTCTTTTATACGCCATTTTTGCCACACCATTTTCATACAAACCGGCTGTTGGATTACCTTCTTTGTATGCCCCTGTGCCGCCAGCTTTATAGTAATCATCAACAAACTGCTTTGTTAGACCTGGCGTTGTTTTGAATCGATCATCAACAAGCCCGTTGTCGCTTGTTCCTAGAATTTCAAACTGGTCGGGGTTGTATTTGTCGAGGAACGTGATGGGGACGCCCATCATTCCGTCATAGTCGCTGGGGATCGCGTCGGTGAATGGCACTTCGATCGCGTCATAGTTGTCGTACCGGTCGTATTCCCCCTTGCCCTTGATCTCGTTATGCTTGCTGAACCGCAGGTTGTCCTCCATGGTCATGAGGGGCAGCTTCTGGTGGCGGCGACCATGGTCCAGGTTTGTGTACCAACGGACACCCTTGACGCGAATGTACTTAACGCCGTTTTCGTCAACGCGCCAGCCGGCCGCGTTCAGCGGGTAATGGTCGGGAACGCGGAACTCGCGGTCGCCGCTGTGGATTGTGACACCCATCCACAGCTTGTTGGCCTTGATGTGCGGAAAGATCTCCTTGTAGGTGAGCGCCTGGACGTTGCCGATGATCAGGAACCGCTTCTCATGCTCTACGAGCTGCGCGACGTACTCACGGAATAGGGAGAAGGGCGGGTTGGTGACAACGATGTCCGCCTCTTTGAGAAGCGCGATGCACCCGGGGCTGCGGAAGTCGCCACCGGCGTATTTGCCTTCTGCTTTCAAGGCTGCCCGTGCGGCCTTGTTGCGCTTGAGGAACAGCTTCACATCATCTATGTTCGTGGCGCCGTCCCCATCCTCGTCTTTCACATCTTCGAGGATAACGGCGAGCGCCTTGGGCTTCTGGCGATTGCCATTTCCCTCATTGTATTCAGGGAACAAAGTGCCTTGGCCAGCGATGGGGGAGCCGTCGTAGCTGGTGGTGATGAGCTTCTTGAGGCCGAGCTTGTTGAAGTTGGCGGCGAAGTACTTGAAGAAGTTGCTCTCGAAGGGGTCGTCGCAATTGCAGTAGACGACCTTGCCGCGGAAGGTGTCTGGGTCGAACTCAAGGTAGGCCTCGACTTCCTTCTGGATGTCGACGTACTGGGTGTAGAACTCGTCCTGCTTGGCCGCCTTCGCGTTGCCCAAACCTCGGTTCAGCGACTTACTCGCTATTCTTCGCGTTTCCGTTCCCGGGGTCTTCTTTGTCCTCACAGTTGCGGTACCTTCCGCTTCGCTTTCAGTAATCTGGTGGTCTATCTATTGAATATATGGTTTCTGCGTAAAATGCCCATTGGGCTCTGATGGGCTTTGGGCGTTTCGCATAACTACCGCAAAAACGCTTCCTGCAAACCTCCATCCACGCTCAGAATCTGACCAGTTGTTTTGCTCAGACGACTACTCAGAAGCAGGAACACGGCCTCCGCCTGATCGGCAGGCGTGATGGCTTGCTTCGTCAACGTCCTTTCAGCTTAGAACTGCGCCAGCTTGGAGCGGAGAGATTCCGTCGTCTCTTCTTCGGAATACGAAATCTTGTATTTTGCGAGCGAACTGATCACCCGGTCGCGGGGAAACATTGCGCTCCCGGCGACAACCGTAGCGGGTGCGACACCGTTTACTCTAATTAGGGGCGCAAGTTCGATGGCAAGTTCTCTTACCAAATGATTAGCAGCCGCCTTGCTCGTGTCATATGCAAGGCTTCCTTCCTTAGAAACGACTGCGTTGACACTCGTTGTTATGATGAGACTCCCGTTCAGCCCCTGCTCTTTCCATAACTTGTTCGTCTCGTCGGCGACCAGATAGGCCCCTGTTACATTCACGGCAAATGTATGTGCCCATTTGTCATCAGGAATGTGGCCGGTGACGTCCGGCGGAACAAAGACACCTGCTGTCACAACCATCCCGTCGATTCCGCCGTACGCGGCAATAATATCATCGAGCATGGCACGGATGGATGCCCGACTAGTCGTATCCGCTGCGAGTCCGATCGATGGACCACAATTCGATATTCCGGTCCCGGCAACACCGATGCCCAGTCCATATTTGTCGGTGATTTCCTTCGTTGTTGCTGCAGCGGCCTCAGGAGAAAGGTCAGCACAAACGACATGCGCACCCTCTTTCACAATCCTGTGGGCAATCTCCTTGCCGATGCCGCTCCCGGCCCCGATAACCGCGACGATCTGTCGTGCAAGCTCTTTCTCTGGCGGCATGCGCTTCAGCTTTGCCTCTTCGAGGAGCCAGTATTCGATGTCGAATGCCTCTTGCTGCGGAAGTGAAATGTATTCGTCCATGGCTTCGGCACCACGCATGACCTCGACAGCGCAGTTGTAGAATTCCGCCGTCACCCGCGATTCACTCTTGTCCTTGCCCCATGCAATCATTCCGAGGCCTGGGATCAGAATGACGGTCGGATTGGGATCGCGCATTGCCGGTGAATTTGGATGCTTGCAGCGTTCATAGTACGCCGCGTAGTCCTGACGGTATTTCACCAGGCCTTCTGAGAGCTTTTTCTTCAACTGCTCGACCGTTTCACTCGAAGGATTCCAGTCCACATACAACGGCTTGATCTTCGTCCTGAGGAAATGATCAGGGCATGAAGTCCCAAGCTCGGCAAGACGTGGAGCATCCACGCTATTGACGAAACGAAGAATTGTGTCGTCATCCTGGACCGTGCCAATGAGTCGTTTTTGCCGGCTCACTTGACCACGCAGCCACGGCAAGATCTGCACAAATGCATCACGTCTTTTGCCCGGATCGAGAGAGCGGTATCTCTTCCCTCCGAAGGTCTTGTCCCCGCGATCCCGCGATTCAATGAATGCAGCCGCCTTCTCGATGAGATCAAGCGTCAAATCGTAACAAGAGCGACTTTCGTTCGTCCAGTTAATGATGCCGTGTTGACCAAGGAGAACCCCTTTTGCCTTCGGATTCTGTTTGCAGAGTTCTTGAAACTTCAGTCCCAGATCGAAGCCGGGTCGCTGCCAGGGAGTCCAGACGATATCATCTCCAAATATCTCCTTCGTCAGCTTCTTGGAATTCTTCGCAGCAGCGATGGCAATCACTGCGTTCGGATGCATGTGATCGACGTGCTTGTATGGAATGAAGGAATGCAGCGGAGTGTCGATGGACGTAGCCCGCGGATTCAGATTGAATGTGCAATGCGGATACATGCCAACCATCGCGTCTTCAATCTCGGTCTTAGGACCTTTCTTCTCGTCCTCCGAATACTTCGGCTGCAGACCGACGAGCTTGTCCTGATACAATGAAGAGAAATTCTCTTTTGTCGATGTCCGGAGATCTCCTCCCGAGCCTTTCACCCAGAGAACTTCCACCTGTTGACCTGTCAGCGGATCGGTCTCCATGATTTTCGCCGAGGTATTTCCTCCGCCGGTGTTTGTAATGCGTTGATCCGTGCCCAGGAGATTCGATCGATAGATGAGTAATCCGACGGGATCGAGCTTGGCAGCTGCTGACTCGTCCCAAAGATAGTTGACGTACCTGAATGTCTTGTCTGGATACAAAATATCCTCCCTCCCTCGTTAGAGTTTCATCTCACGTCTACGCACCTCTTCATCTCTTCGCGATGCAATCCGATGGACCTGGTCCTTACTCATGAACTTCGGCCCTCCGAACGCAGCCGCGCCGATCCAAATGGTCGCAGCTTTCTCCGCCATCATCATCGCAGCGAGCACAGCCTTCGCCGTCGCTCCGATAGTGATGATCCCATGATTCTGCAGCACGATGGCCCGAGGAAAGATTCTGTTTCGTTTGTAGTAGGTTAGTGTGCCTGACCGAATTGCCCGCGCAAGCTTCAGCCCGGGATCGGTGTATGGAATATACAATGATTCACTGCCACAACAGACAACTTCATCCGGAAAAATCCGTTTCTGAGCAAACTCCTTCGCACGAGGCGAGCAGAGGATTTGGTTGACAGCCGGAGCGTGTGTGTGCCCCACGAAGTCGACACCCGGGAGGCTCAGCAGGTATGCATGAAACAACGTCTCAACGGAGGGCTTCTTGGCACCTTCGTTCACCCGGCATGCATAGAGAGCCGCGTCGACCTCCTGGTCTGAAGCATTCCTCCTGTCAAGAAAGCTCACCAGAGGCAGTGTTCTGCATGCTACGAGATCATCTTTGGCGAGCGTCCCGAGATTGCAGCCGCTTGCTTTCACGAGAAATGTCTCAGCGGTTAGGCGTGTAGAGGTATTCCCCTCCCCAAGAATTGCCCAACCCCGATCTTCCCGACCGAGATCGTGAGAAAGTTCGATAAGGGAGTCCAATTTCTGAGCGAGTTTGTCCATACTAGTGTTTTGCTCCCTTTGCGATCAGCGTTGCTTCTCCGAGTTTCATGTTTTTGCGCACTTCGCCCGCCGGCCAGACCGTTGGCGGCAACAATCGCTCTGCGGGAGCCTGCTTCAGCGTGAGCTCGATCTCTTTCGAATTCCGCTTCTGTCGGGCAACAAACCAAGCGGTAGCTTTGCCTGACCAGACCAAACTATCTTTGGCAGGGGCCACCTGGAACTTCACCACATGTTTGCCCCCAGTGATTGCTACCTTGTACCACTGAGACTTCCCCTCCTGACGTTCCGTCGAGACCTTCGCATCCTCGCCGTCGATCTGTGCTGTGACCTTGACAACGACTTTCTTCTCTATGTAGTTGTCTTGCGCCAGAAGAACAGCGACCATGCCGTCGATAGCGTTTTCTCCGACTGTCAGATGCACTTCAAGGCTGTTCTTCCCGTCATTCGCTGCCACCACTGGGATCCCCTTCACGAGCTCATTCACTTTGGCCTTTTTCAGCTCAGCGAGCAGCTTTTGAATCTCCCTTGTAGTTTCAGTCCTTGAGCTCAAGACGGCCGGATTCAAGAACTTGACGTCCTTCGACGGACTATGAAGAGACAGTTTCCACGAATTGCCGGATTGTCCCGCCACGTCGTACACTACGTCCGCCAACAAAGGCTCGGTCGCATCTGAAACTGGGAAGAGTTCATACACCGCCATCTCGAATCCATCAAGCGGAAGAGTCACCACATCCCCCGTTTTGTAGAGTTTTGGGGAAGTCCAGCGCGTGGGGTAGAGGCGCTGCAAGACGAGTGAGGAGGCCCTCGGATCAAAGCCAAGTGCCGTCTCCAGCTTCACAGCCAGTTTCGCGCTCTCGATGACGGGATTTCGAGCAGCAATGATTCCCCTTCTACCATTGAAGTGAACATAACCGTAGGCTTCGCCTTTCAGAGGATTGCCACCGATGAGCTCTGTATGCATGAGCAGGTCGAAGTTCTTACGCGCCCATGCCATGGAGCGGGAGATCGAAGTCCATTCACCATCCGAAAGAATATCGGGTGAGATGTACAGTTCGTACATCGCCACACCGCGGGCAAAATAGAGCAACACATCATCTGTGAATTTGTCGAGCGGCTCTGCATTCGCTCCGACGGACTCGCTCTTCCCCTTGATGATGCCGTGAGTCATCAGGTTTGCGATGGGGAACCAGAGGCCTTTGATTTTCCAGTCTTCGTACAAAACGAAATCGCGATACGTGATCGCCCCATCGCGCATACTGATCGACGGCACATCGGCAAATCCGTAGTCTGCACCCTGCATCCAAATGGTGTTGGCATATTTCACCCACCACGGACTCATCCACGTTCCGGAGCTGATATTCAAGAACATGTTTGGGTTACGATCCCGGGCGACCTTGCACATCTCTTCAACCGACTGAAGAATTGCCCTCCTCGAATAGACATCGATGGGATGTCCATGACCCGGCTCGCTGCAGGTAAACTGTATCCCATCCCATTTGAAGTAACCGACCCCATTATTCTCGACGAAGTCTGCTATCCGTTCTTTGAGCAATGAGCTGTATTTTTTCCCTCCGACGCAAAGCATGTCATTAACAGTTTCGTATCCATGATCTTTCATGAACTCAAGTCTTTGTCTGCGGAAGGAATACCCTCCCGTCGGGCCAATCCACATCCCGAGGCTCGTGTTCGTTTTTCTTAGATCGTCAGACAGCGGTTTCAGTCCATTCGGCCACTGTTCTTTTCGAAGCACCCAATCACTTTTGTACACGTCCCATCCGTCGTCTAGCACGAAGGCGTCGAGCTTAATGTTGTGCTTTTCGATCATGTTGCGGCGAAGAATGTCAGCCATCTTGAAGCCGGTTTGCTCACTCATCACGTTTTCTTTGGGCCATCGCGGATATTCCGGCGATCGGAGATCGTACCATGTGTTATAGAGCGAGTAGGATCTTAACGGCGCCACCCGGATGTCATTGACATACTTGTCGAACCAGAGTTTGACGTACGGGTCAGGAGTCACCCCCTCCACCACCCAATCACTCTTCATCCATATCTTGGGAATTCGGTCACCGTACTCAGCGCTGCAGCGAATCGCATAAATTCCTTTTCCCTTTGATACGAGCTTGTTGTCAGCGGCCGGATATTCGGAGCCGAAAAAGGCACCTCCGCCTTTCAAGGTCACGGCAATCGGTTGACCAAAACCGCCATCCTTCACAACTTTTGCCACGCCTGTGATCTCTCCAGAGCGCGGCATAAAGAAGCGGACAAAATGCCCGTTGCCGGCGGTGTCACATACAGCAATGTTTCTCTTCACGTAGAACCATGACGACTCGAGTCGATAGGTCACCATGAGCTGAATCAGGTGGTCGACACCGGCAAAATACAAGACAAGCTCTTTGGTCCCATCTGCACTCTCATGTGTTTCCTGGCGTTGAAACGAGAAGTTCTTTTTCGTAAACGTAACCAAATTGTCGGCACAGTTCGCTTTTCCGGGTGCGTCCCAGTCTGTGTACATGAGATCAACGGCGAAATCCGCATCGGTCACCACCGACGCTAACGCCCCCCCGGTTTTTGTTGCCCATAGGGCCTGAACTTCCAGCCTATCTGACAACAGTTTCTTTCCCTGAACCTCCACCACGCATCTCACTTGCTTGTTCTCTATCGTCAGGTCTATCTTCGGCTCGGCCTCCAGTACCTGATAGAGTTGGGGTTCGGCAATCGCACTCAGGAAAGGAACGAAGAACACAGAGCACAGGACGATACTGAACAAGATGCGATTCAAAGAGGGCTTCATGCTAGAGATACCTTTCGATACCATGAAGGAACAACAAATGATGAACATCGTGGAAAAACGACCAAACGGCCAACATGTGAACGCGTTGAAGATACTGTCTAAGATCTTCATTTCCCATCAGATACGACGGAGCTATGCCTCGCCAAACGGTTTGTCAATGGCAACCGCCTCCATACCTCCCAAGAAGCGAGCGCCGTCATCGGTCACGACGAAGCAATCCTCATGTCGCATTCCGAACTCTCCGTAGATGTAGATTCCGGGCTCATCGCTGAAGGTCATCCCCGGTTGGAGCTTCAGCTTGTTTTCTTTAACAAGGTATGGGAATTCGTGACCATCCATTCCGATGCCGTGACCCAGCCTATGGCTGAAGTACTTGTATCCCGGTCCATATCCCGCATCTTCGATGACTTTCCTTGCGGCACGATCAACCTCCTCGCAAGGCACCCCCGGCCGAGCAGCCTTCAACGCCGCCGTCTGAGCCTTCTTGACGATGTCCCATACAACCTTCTGTTTGTCCGTTGGTTTTCCAAAGACGATCGACCGCGTAACATCCGATTGATACGCTTCAACACTGCATCCGCCATCAACCATGACGACGTCCCCGTCGTGAAGCGTGCGGGGAACCCGGGAACCATGGGGAAATGCCGTGCTTGGACCAAACTGAGGACCACCGTTGCCTCGAACACCCATTTGCTGATGGGCAGTGCTGATCGCGTTCGATAGATCACGCGGTGTCATCCCCTCCTTCAACCGTTTGAATCCCTCCCTGTACGCGAACTTGGTGATTTTGTTGGCGAGATCCATATACCCGATTTCCTTCGGAGACTTTATTCCTCTGCAACCTTCCGTCACTACAGCTCCGTTGACAAGTTCGATCTCGGGCACATCTTTGCGCAATCCGAAGACAATAAAACTCCTCGTTGCTGGAGCAATGCCAAGTTTTCCATTCGGAACGCCTAAATCCTTCATGACGCCACCAATGAGCTTGAACGGGTTCTCATGTTCCTCCCAAGGACGAAGTTCCTGGTCCTTGGGTATCATTTCCCGCGCGCTCTCCGCTTCAAATGATGGCCAGACCCAGATTGTTTTTCCCTTGCGATTGATGAGGGCACCGAACGTTCGCTCGCTGATGAACCAGTTCACGTTTGTGAAGTAGCCAAGGTCCGACCCGCCGCTCACGAACAATGCATCCATCCTATTCTTGGCCATGATCTTTTTCGCCTGCTCCAATCGCTCCTCGTAGTCCTCAGGTGCCAGCGGCTTCACGCCAGAAACCATGTTCTGCAGTTTCGCGTCTTGGGCAAACGCCGAACGTGTGAATGCCTCACTTGCGAATCCAGCAGCCGAGATTGACAAACCGCCGACCTTGAGAAAACTGCGCCGTGAAATCATGCTGTGGCTCCTCTGAGTTGTGATGAATATCTTGACTTAGGAGGTTGCTGAAAAACCTCGCCATCGACTTAAGTCGACGCCTTTGAAGAGGCGAAACCCTTCGGGTTTTGTAGAACTTGAGCCGTCCGATTTATCGGATGGCGCCGCAAAACGCTTTTCAGCATCCTGTGAGACGATGTGAGGAAAGATTGTCGTATTTACTTCGTCAGTGTGAATTGCCCTCTTGCCTTGATATCTCTGGACGATGACCCAACGAGAATATCGTAAGCACCGGGTGCAGCTGTCCATTGTTTGTTCGGGACATCGTAGAATGCGAATGCACTTTCATCGAGCTCAAATGTCGCGGTCTTTGTCTCACCCGGTTTCAACCAGACCTTATCAAATCTCTTCAGTTCTTTGACTGGTCTAGACACTTGTGGACGGAGATCACCGACATAGAGCTCCACAACTTCCGCACCTGGCCGAGCACCCGTGTTCGTGATTTCGACGGATACTGAGACTATAGGTTTCTTCCCGGCCGCCTGGGGCGCAATTCTTAGGTTCTTGTATGTAAAAGTCGTGTAGCTCAGCCCGAAGCCAAACGGGAACTGCGGCTCAAGATTCTTCGCATCGAAATGCCGATATCCGAGGAATACTCCCTCTTTGAAACTGATCTTCTTGTCGACTGAGTAGTACGAGTTGAAGGTCGCGTTGTCCTCCCATCGTTTCTCAAATGTCGCCGGCAGTTTGCCTGACGGTTGACTTTCGCCACTTCTTTGATCAGTTCTTGTTGTTCTTTCGATAGGGCGAAGTTTCTGTCGAACCCTTCCCCCTCAGTTGTCGCGTTGAATCCTACGCAAACAACAGCCACATCGCTTCGAGCAGCCAGTTTAACTGCTTCGGCATCCTTCGAAGGAACCGCTTTCGACCAGCCAAAAGAGAGCTGAGCGTTGCCTGTATGTTCATAATATTCCAGCTTGACATCGGCGAGTGTCCCTGCTTTCAGAGAGAGTTTTGCTTCTTTTAACGTCGCAGCCTGATCATG
>JAPLFP010000060.1 GCA_026390585.1 Ignavibacteriales bacterium
TGACTGCCGACATCGCGGCTCTTGTGGCGTCAGGTGAATTGCGATCTGTCAAAGGTATCGGCGAGGGGTTGGCCAAGGTGATCACTGAGCTGGTCCAAAACGGAAAATCTGGTGAGTACGAAAAAGTCAGATCATCGTTACCCGAAGGTCTGCTCCAGATGCTTCGGATTTCTGGTCTTGGCCCGAAGCGTGTGAAAATCCTCCATGACAAACTAAAAATTGAGTCAATTGCCGAGCTAAAGAGTGCTTGCGAGAACCATCGGCTGGCAAATCTGGATGGATTCGGAGAAAAGTCCGAAGAGAACATTCTGAAAGGCATTGAGCTCTTATCCCGATCAAGTGACAAGCACCTCTATCATCTTGCCAAGCAAGCGGCTGACGAAATTCTTAGGGTGATTTCCTCGCTGAAGGAAGTCAAACGATGCGAACTTGCCGGGAGCCTGAGAAGAAAAAAGGAGATCATAGGAGACATTGATATTGTTGTCAGCGCTGCGGAGAAGGATGCGAAAAAGATCTTTGACGCTTTTGTAGGTCATCCGGATGTCGAGAGTGTCATCGCCCGGGGAGAAACCAAATCGAGCGTTGTTCTGCGATCAGGGATTAACTGTGATTTAAGGATCGTTCAAGACAAAGAGTATCCATTCGCCCTGAACTACTTCACGGGGAGCAAGGAACACAACGTCGAGATGAGATCGCGGGCTAGGAGATTTGGTCTCAGTCTCAATGAGTACTCCTTCAGCAAAGTCAGTGACGGTTCGGGCACCAAGACGAAGGCCATTCCGAAGTGCCGTACGGAGGATGAGATCTACGCAGCCTTGGAACTGAAGTACATTCCGCCGGAACTTCGGGAGAACATGGGAGAAATTGAAGCTGCCGAAAAAGACGATTTACCTGTTTTGATCAGGGAAGAGCATATTCGTGGGACCTTCCATTGTCACACAACCTACAGCGATGGGCTGAGCACTTTGGTGGAAATGGCGAATGCGGCTCGGAGCCTCGGCTGGGAGTATCTGGGAATTGCCGACCATAGCAAAGTTGCGGCGTACGCCGGAGGTCTCTCAGAGGCCAAAGTGAAGCAGCAGCAGAAGGAGATCGATTCTCTCAATGGAAAGACGGAGAAATTCCGGATCTTCAAAGGGACTGAGGTTGATATTCTCACAGACGGTGTGCTCGACTACTCTGACAAAGTGCTCGCTTCATTTGACTACGTTGTTGCCGCTATTCACAGCAAGTTCAAAATGACCGAAGCCGAGTCAACGAAGAGGGTTATCAGTGCGCTAAAGAACAAGCACGTGACATTCTTAGGTCATCCAACGGGAAGGTTGTTGCTGAGTCGCGATGGCTATCCGATCAATATGGTCGAAGTGATCGATGCCGCTTCCGACTATGGGAAGGGGATTGAGATCAACTCGCACCCGTTTCGACTCGACCTCGATTGGCGCTTTGTGAAGTACGCGAAAACGAAGAACGTCCCAATCTTCATCAATCCCGATGCCCACAACACAGACGGCTTGAAAGACGTTTTCTACGGAGTTGGGATTGCTCGGAAAGGGTGGCTCGAGATCGGAGATGTGGTGAACGCGTGGAATCTCCGAAAAGTCGAGAAATTCCTCGCGGCGCACGCAAACAAAGAATGAGGTGACTGCATGTCGGAAAATGAGACAAGACAGCAACTGCGCTCGCGCGCCAAGAGAATTGGTGCATTCCTGAACAAGAAATATCCTGACCCAAAGGTCGCCCTCGATTTTTCCAATCCGCTGCAATTACTTATTGCGACGATCCTTTCCGGAGTGGTTGTGGATACTCATGTGCGTCGCGTCTCGCAACGGCTGGGACTTGCCACGACGGACGATCCTGAGAAAATCGAAGTTGAGCTGATGGAACTTCTTCCACAAGATGATTGGTATCTGTTTGGCAACTTGCTTGTATGGCATGGCCGCAAGACATGTGACGCCCGGAAGCCCGATTGTCTGAACTGCCCGATCCAGAAACTCTGTCCGTCTGCAGAGGAGTTCATGAAGCTCAAGAAGTGATGGGGTTTACTCCCACTCGTTGTCTTGCGTTTCCCTGAATTTTTGAACACCTTCATCGTATCCTCACCACTATTCGAAGGCACAACTGTGAAATATCAAGATACGCTTGACCTGATGCATGAATACACAAAGAATGAAGCTTTGCGGAAACACATGTATGCAGTAGAAGACGCCATGCGGGCATACGCAAAGAAACTGGGCGAGGACGAGGAGAAGTGGGCAATTGTGGGTATCCTTCACGATTTCGACTATGAGAAGTATCCAACGATCCCGGATCATCCAATGAAGGGATCGGAGATTCTGAAAGAGAAAGGATATCCTGAAGACGTCCGCCGTGCGATCCTCGGCCATGCTTCGTACGCTGAAGTGCCGCGCGATACGAAAATGGCTCAAGTACTCTATGCGTGTGACGAGCTTTGTGGTTTCATCAGCGCTTGCTCAGTCGTCAGACCGAACAAGATTGCCGACCTAGAAGTATCGTCCGTGAAAAAGAAACTCAAGGACAAAGCGTTCGCACGGAATGTAAGTCGGGAAGACATTCAACAGGGGACACAAGAACTCGGAATGCCGTTTGAGGAGCACATTCAGTTTGTGATCAATGCCATGAAGGCTGATGCCGCCCGGTTGGGGCTGGTTTGAATACGACCACATCAGTATTTCGAGGGGAGAATCTTGCAGATTGTTGCTGAACTATCAGTTTCGCAGTTGAAGGCTCGTTTGGAGAAGGGAGAAAGCGTATTCCTGCTGGATGTCAGGGAGCCCTTCGAATATGAGATCGCCAATCTCAAAGGCCAACTCATCCCCCTCGGTGAATTATCTGCTCGTCTTGATGAACTCGACAAGGAACAGGAAATCGTCGTGTATTGCCATCACGGGAATCGGAGCAGGTATGCAACGGAGTTCCTTCAGCGTCAGGGATTTCGGTCGGTGAAAAACCTCGTGGGGGGGATTGATGCCTGGGTTACTGAGATCGATCCGAAGATGCCACGATATTAAGAAAAGGGGCGAGGGCACTCGCCCCTTTTCTTTCGCTATGCCAGCTTTTCAAACCTCGCCTGGAAGAACCGCAGATACTTCGGTTCATATATCATCTTGAGTCCCTTGATGTTGTCTCGCTTTTCATAGATCGCCTCAACAGCCTCAGCCGTGACGTCACAGTGTGCCTGCGTGTACACGCGACGTGGGAATGTTAAGCGCACCAATTCGAGTTTCGGATAGTTGTGGTCACCCGTCTCTTTGTTACGACCGGCAGAAACGATTCCACGCTCCATGGAGCGAATGCCTGAGTCGAGATAGAGTTCCGCAGCCAGAGTTTGGGCAGGGAACTCAACCTGTTTCACGTGGGGCAGGAATCGTTTGGCATCGAGGAAAATGGCATGACCTCCGACGGGGAGCACAATCGGGATGCCAATACTCTGGAGCTTTTCTCCAACATACTCAATTTGGCCGATACGAGCCCGGATGTGATCTAAGTTCACAGCTTCTTCGATGCCACGGGCCATTGCTTCCATGTCGCGGCCGGCCAGTCCGCCGTACGTGTGAAGGCCTTCGTACACCACCACCATGTTGCGGGCTTCTTCGAACACTTCGCGTTCATGTTCTGCGAGCGCAAGGAAACCTCCGATGTTGACAAGGAGATCTTTCTTGCCGCTCATCGTGCATCCATCTGAGTAAGAGCACATTTCCCGAAGGATTTCGGCAATCGACTTTGCCTCAAACTCCTTTTCCCGTGTCTTGATGAAATATGCGTTCTCAATCAGCCGGGTGGCGTCGAGGATCAGACGAATGCCGTGTTTCTTACAGAATGCGCGCACCTGTCGAAGGTTCTCCATTGAGACCGGCTGTCCGCCGGCCATATTGACCGTCCCGGCAACTGAGATGTACGGAATCTTGTTCGCTCCGACCTTTTTGACGAGGTCTTCCATTTTCTGCAGATCGACGTTTCCTTTGAAAGGGTGGAGGCTCGTAGGGTCGTGAGCCTCGTCGATAATGACATCGACGAACGTCCCTCCGGCAAGCTCCTGATGGAGTCTTGTGGTAGTGAAGTACATGTTTCCCGGGATAAAATCGCCAGGTTTGATCAGGATTTTCGATATCATGTGCTCGGCAGCACGCCCCTGGTGAGTCGGGACGAGATATTTGTAACCATAGAATTGCTGTACCCTCGCTTCAAGGTTGTAGAAGTTCTTGCTCCCTGCATATGCTTCGTCCCCGAGCATCATTCCCGCCCACTGGTAGTCGCTCATCGCATTTGTCCCGCTGTCCGTCAGCAAATCGATGTATACGTCCTCTGACTTCAATAGAAACGTATTGTAGCCGGACTCCTTGAGTGCTCGGACGCGTTCCTCGCGCGTTGTCATTTTCAGAAGCTCAACAGTCTTGATCTTGAACGGTTCAGCCCATGATCGTTTCTTCAGTTTCTCCATGACTTTCCTCGGATAGCAATGGGGGATCAAAACACATTTCGATAATAGTAACCGAAAAATGATCTAGATACAAGATGATGCATCTTGAACACAAGGCACTGCCTTGCTTTTCTTCGCTTGTTCCTCTATCTTGGCGTGAGATGATATCGAACTCTACTCTCTCGAAATTGCGATCAATCGTTGGCGCGCCCAATCTTCTCGATTCCGCCGAAGATCGCATCTCATATTCCTATGACGGAACCCCGATTCTCAAACAGCTTCCGGATGCCATCGTCATTCCGCGGAGCGTCGATCACGTTTCCCAAATCCTTAGAACTGCTAACGAGGACCGTTTTGCGATTGTCCCTAGAGGGTCCGGCTCCGGCTTAAGCGGGGGTTCAATCCCTGTCGAAAACTCAGTGGTCTTGTTGACGAACCACTGGGATCGCATTTTAGAAATTGACCAGAGCAATCTCACCGTTTGGGTTGAACCTGGTGTCATCACCGCGAACCTGCACGCTGCGGTGGAAGCGCTTGGGTTGTTTTATCCGCCTGACCCTGGAAGTGCAGCAATCTGCACGATAGGGGGAAACGTTGCTGAGAATGCAGGAGGGTTGCGTGGCCTCAAGTACGGAGTGACGAAGAATTACGTGCTTGGTATGGAAGTCGTTCTCCCTAGCGGGGAAATCATCGTCACCGGGGGAAAATCAGTTAAAGACGTTGCGGGATACAGTCTGAAGGATTTCCTCATCGGGTCGGAGGGGACGCTCGGCGTCATCACACGTGTTTTGTTGCGCCTCATTCCGAAGCCTCAGTCCACACGGACGATGTTGGCCTTCTATTCCAGCCTGAGTAATTCTGCCGAAACCGTCTCGGATATCATTGCATCGAAAATCACTCCAGCAGCTCTTGAATTCCTCGACAATACGACGATCCGAAGCGTTGAAGAATATGCCCATCTTGGTCTTCCAACGACCATTGAATCGTTGTTGTTGATAGAAGTTGACGGAAGGGCCGCTGAGGTCGAGGAAGACGCTGCCAAGATCGTTGACATCTGTAAGCGACATGGAGCACTCGAGATAAAGGTTGCCGGAAATGAACAGGAGGCCGTCAGGCTCCGCACCGCGCGGAAAGCCGCCTTCTCCGCTCTTGCACGAGTGCGGCCCACGACCATTCTTGAGGACGCGACGGTGCCACGCAGTGAAGTTGCGCCGATGCTAGAAAGTATCAACCGCATCGCGCGTTCCTACGACCTTACGTTCGGTAACTTCGGACACGCCGGCGACGGGAACCTCCATCCAACCTGTCTGACAGACGAACGAGACAAACAAGAAATTCACAAGGCGGAACAAGCGTTTGGCGAAATTTTCCAGGAGGCTGTAAGGTTTGGAGGGACGATCACTGGCGAACACGGCGTCGGGTTGGCGAAGCTGAAGTTCCTTGAAAAAGCGCTCGGCGAGCCGGCAATTGACATGATGCGCAGAATAAAAGCCGCTGTCGATCCGAACAGTGTCCTCAATCCCGGAAAGATCTTCTCTCTCAGACCACGATGCGAAGGTCCCATGCCGACGAACAGAGAGCAGATCAAGAAGTTTGCCGATTCCGGGGCCTTCACATAGGCCGTGCATACTCCTTCCAGAACATACTTTCGCAATCATCCATCGTCCATGATGCTGTTTGACCGTCTCTTTGACGGGAGAATCGATCGCGCTGCCCTCGTCGTGGAATCGCTCACATTCTCCAAATTGCGAGTAACCCGCTTCACTGGCGAATACTGGACTTCGAAGCAACGACAGGCCACTTCACTCCACGAAGTTTCTTATCGTGCGTGCTTCAAGCCTCAACTTCCCCGGTTTTTCATCGAAACACTTACACATCCAGGAGACGTTCTGTACGATCCGTTCATGGGGAGGGGCACGACTGTTGTCGAGGGTGCGCTCTTTGGTCGCAAGGTCATTGGAAACGATATCAATCCGCTCAGCAAAATCCTCACTGAGCCCAGGCTTCATCCTCCTTCGGTTGAGCAAGTAGAACGGCGCCTTGCACGAATCAAGATCGAGAGACGTTCTAAAAGCTCAACTGACCTTTCCATGTTCTATCATCCACGAACAGAATCTGAGATTCTGGCCCTTCGTCAGTACCTCGCCAGACGAGCATCTGTCCGGAAAGAGGATCACATCGATCGTTGGATACGGATGGTTGCAACGAACAGACTGACGGGTCACTCCAGAGGATTTTTCTCAGTCTACACTCTTCCTCCGAATCAGGCAGCATCGCGGGAGAATCAACGGAAGATCAACAAGGCGCGCCGCCAGAAGCCCGAATACCGGAACGTGAAGGAACTGATACTTCGGAAAACAAAATCTCTTCTCCGGAATATCTCCGATGACCAGCTCGAGCGAGTGTCGACAGCGGGGGAGAGCGCACTCCTTTTGACAGGAGGGGCGTGGAGCACGAGCCGGATTCGGGACAACAGTGTCGATCTTGTCGTCACTTCACCTCCGTTTCTGGACACCGTAAACTACGCTCAGGACAATTGGCTCCGTTGTTGGTTCAATCACATCGACCACAAACA
>JAPLFP010000074.1 GCA_026390585.1 Ignavibacteriales bacterium
GCACGAAGGTTTCGGGATCGCCAACATTGAAGCGATGTCGTGCGGATGCATCCCTGTGGCGACCAACTCCACGGCACTCCCGGAAGTTGTCGGAGATGCCGGATTTCTGGTTCCGTTCAATGATGTGACTGCCACGACGGACGCGATACGCAAGGCATTGCGATCGCCTGAGTTGGGCAAGAAAGCGCGCGAACGTATTGTTAAACACTTCACCCCCGACACGCGCGAGCGGCCGTTTCTCGCGGAAATTCGAGCGCTCCTTGCGGAGTGATTTGAGACTGTTATCATCAGAGTCTAACTCAAAAACAGAGGAGAAGACTCACCCTTGTGATGCTTCCACAATTACACAGAGTTCCACGGAGAATCACAGAGTGCCACAGAGAAGATTTCTCTGTGTAACTCCGTGCTCACTCTGTGTCTCTCTGTGATACGCTTCTCATCCGAAGCACGTGCCCGAACTCATTGTTCGATGGAGTTTTTGAGATGGGATCTAGTAATCAATCAGAAACATTTCACGTAGTCCTCAATCCCGTTTAGGCATCATGACATGTGCGGCATAGCCGGAATATTCTCGCCTGCAGGCAAACCCGTCGAGAGTCATCTGCTCGTGAAGATGACGAACTCTCTGCGGCATCGCGGCCCCGACGACGAAGGGTACATACTCGCTCATACGGCATCGGCAAGCGCACAGCCATTCCGCGGAACGGACACAATTCCCGCTATCTCACATCCTGATATCAACGAGCGCGCACTGCTCGGCAAAAACTCCAACCTGGGACTGGGATGGAGGCGCTTGAGCATTATCGACCTCTCCCCCACCGGACACCAGCCGATGTCCAATGCCGATCAGAGTATCTGGATTGTCTTCAACGGGGAGATCTACAACTACATTGAACTTCGCAAGGAACTGGCGGCACAGGGATTTGTTTTCCGCACGCAATCTGACACGGAGGCGATTATCCACGCCTACACGGCCTGGGGTCAGGATTGCCTGCATCACCTGAACGGCATGTGGAGTTTTGCCCTCTACGATGCACTCAACAAGCGATTATTTTGTGCGCGCGATCGGTTTGGCATCAAGCCTTTCTACTACTATTGGGATGGAACGACCTTTCGATTCGCGTCGGAAATCAAAGCATTGCTCGAGTCCGACGAAACCCCCCGCCGAGCCAACCAGGCAATGGTGTACGACTACCTTGCCCATCGGATTCTCGACCACACCGAACAGACCTTTTTTGAGTCCATCGTTCAGCTTCGACCGGGTCATTCGTTACAGCTCGACCGTTCCGGCCTGCGGACACATGAATACTACACGCTGGACTACAATCCTGAGCTGGGCCATTTCGACGAAAACGAGGCTCGCCGGTTTGCAGATGAATTCCGCGAGCGTTTTACAGATTCCATTCGACTTCATCTCCGCACCGACGTGACCTTAGGGAGCTGCCTGAGTGGCGGATTGGACTCTTCCTCCATCGTCTGCACAAGCAATCAACTTATCTTCGGCACGGAAGGCGTCAGCAGGGCGATCGTTGGTGACAGGCAAAAGACATTCACCGCGACGTCGCGCGATGCCCGATTCAGCGAGGAGCAGTTTGTCCAGAGAGTCATCCAGCAAACTCATGCAAATCCGTTTTTCATCGAGCCAACGAGCGAGGGTTTACTCGCTGATCTCCCGGCGTTCGTGCGGGCTCATGATGAACCAGTGATCTCTACTTCCATGTACGCTCAATGGAATGTCATGAAGCTGGCGTCTCAGAACAACGTCAAAGTTCTTTTGGACGGCCAGGGGGGTGATGAGCTTCTCGGCGGGTATCGCTGGCATTTCCCTGTATTTCACGGACAGATGTTGAAGGAGATGCGGCTGCGAGATCTGTACACGGAACTTCGTTCAACCCGCGATGTCACAGGTCTTTCGATGATGAACCTTGTGGCCCCGGTGGCGTTGAAGATGGCAAAATCCCTTGTTCCGCAATCGTTGCGGGGAAATCTGCTTGACGTTTCTGTGTACTTCGGTCCTGATTTTGCCGGCAAGCGGCTACGCAGCGCGGGTGTTCTGCTGAAGAGCGATTTCAACCTTCAGCGGCGATTGTGGGAAGAAGAAACGCGATTCAACATGCAGCAATTGCTACACTACGAAGATCGCAATTCTATGGCATTTTCCATCGAGGCACGTGTTCCGTTCATTGAACACCGCCTCATCGAGTTCGTGATGAAGGTGCCGGCAGTCTACAAGATTCATGATGGTTGGTCCAAGTATCTTCTCCGCAACGCAATGGAGGGGCTTCTCCCGAAAGAAATTCAGTGGAGGAAAGATAAGATGGGATTCGTCACGCCTGAAGAGTCGTGGATTCAGAATCTCCGCCCACATTTCGTTAAACTCATCCGGCAAGAAGCATTTCGATCCGCGCGATTTGCCGACATGAAGAAGTTCATTGATCAGTTTGATCGCGGATCCATTTCACTCCCGAGCAGCGACACTGCGCCTCCTGTTTGACTTTCTTCTCTCCTGCAACTATGTTGATAGTGTCGCGCCGTCAGCATTGCAAGAGGGAATCTCAAGTTGTTGACGGTGCCTCAGGGGAGCTCGCCATGACATGTGGAATTCTTCGCTCCGTTCTGTTCTTATCCTTTCTCCTGCTCTGCGGCAATCGGGCATCAATCGCACAGATTCCAACCAACGGGATGGTGGCCTACTACCCTCTCGACGGAACCGCTCTGGACCAAAGCGGCAATGGATACAATGGTACCGTCATCGGGGCAACCCCAACAGCCGATAGATTTGGAAATCCAACTGGTGCCTTGCGATTCAATGGCTCGACATACTACGTTCGGTTAGGCAACATACTCAATTCAATATTCTGTGCTCCCATCGCGAAGTGGACACTGACGGGCTGGGCATACACGGAATCTTACCCCTCCTACCAGGGCGGAGGGGTCATCATCAACAAAGCCGCGGGTGGATCCTTTGGTCCATTTCAATGGACGTTGCATCATGATCAGGACGGCAAAGTGAAGTGCAACGTGTTGAGCAAATCCGATGCATCTCAGCTTCTCGAAAAGCAGAGCACCGTTGTTCCAACCGGGCGATGGTTTTTCTGCGCGATGGTCTTTGATGGCTCTCTGGCCGAGGTGGATCGGTTGCAGCTTTACGTCGATGGTGCTGTTGGGACACTTTCGAGACACTTTGCGCCGTTTGGTACGAGCACAGAAGCGAGCACTCAGGAGATTACGATTGGTGCTGGGCATGCAGCCGGGACTCCAAACTCTCCCAACAATCAGTATCGGGGAAGTGTTGATGGTATTCGAATCTATAATCGTGTACTGAGTGCATCTGAAATCAACGCTTTGTTTCACGAAAACGGATGGGTGGGGTCTCCCCTTTGGGGAGAATACACTCCCGACGCCAGCACCGTCCTCTTGCTTCATGAGAACGAACTCATTGGCACGACAGCTTTCGACGGAAGCGCAAACAGCACAAACGGAACTGCAACAGGGACGTCTGTTGTTGCGGGGCGGTTTGGGAGTGCGCGTAGTTTCAACGGCAGCACCGATTTCATCGAGGGAGCCTCGAGCAAATTGGTCTTCTCCGGAAAAGACTACACATTGGAGGCATGGATAAAGACATCGTCAAGTTCCCGTCAAGCCATTATCACCACCCACAATCCAGCAGCAGGAACGGCCAGCAACACCGGCCTTTACGTTGCCACG